>JAOAFH010000045.1 GCA_026416355.1 Clostridiales bacterium
GAAATAGAGTTTGTAACAGAATTTGGGGATGACAATAAGATAGAAGAATCTTTACAAAATGGAGAAGTGGATATAATAGGACTAAAAAGACAACAGGCTATAGAGTATGCAAAAAGTGGTATGCTAGAAGATTTAACAACATTTTTTACAGAAAAAGAACTAGATAAAAAATTATATGGAGCTTCTATTGGATATGGATTATATAATGATAAAATATATGGATATAATGATATGCCACTAACAATGGAATTCTTTTACAACGTTGATTTGTTTAAAAAACATAATCTATCAGAACCAAAAAATTTAAATGAGGTAATATCGGTAGCAACAAAATTAAAATCTAAGGGCATTACTCCAATTGAAGTAGGGGCACGAGACAACTGGACTTTGGCATTAGTATTTAGTCAAATTAATGCACAAACTACAGGTTCAATTGAAGCAACTTCAAAATATAATACAGATAAAAATGGATATCTTACAGTAAAAGATATAAATAAATCATTTGATTTATATAGCCAATTATTTAATAAAGTTATTTCAAAAGGAAGTTTTGAAATAAATTATAGACAAAGCGTAGATGATTTTGTTAAAGGAAAGGTTGCTATATTACCTGCAGGAGCATGGGCATATAATTTAATAAACGAAATTAAACCAGCTAACTTTAACTATTCTGTATTTACAGAACCGTTAAAGTTTGTTGAAGAACCAGTTTCTGTGATAGCGTCTGCAGGTGGGCAAACAATAGTTGTGCCACAAAAATCATCATATAAGAAGGAAACAATGGCATTTTTAGAGTATTTGTTATCAGACGAGGCACAAAAGGTATTTGTAGAAGCAGGATATATTTCGCCACTATCTAGTTCAAATAAGAATGATAATGAGCTACAGGACAAATTGCTAAATCATTTAAATATAACCGATAAAAATAGCGTAATATTTATGGATAATTTGCCTACAAAAATGGCAGATACATTGACAAGAGTTTTATTAGATGTTGCAGAGGGTAGAGTGAAGGCTAGTGAGGCTTGGAGTAGAATTATAAAATTAACATTTCAACAATAAAGGAGCTGTTTTTACAGCTCCTTTTGACATTCTGGGCAAATACCATAGAAGTAAAGTTTGTGGGTAGATACTTTGTAGTTTGTAAAATTTTCAACATCTTGATTTAGATGTTCAAAAGCAGCATCTTCTATGTCGTCAACTTTACCACATGTTATGCAAACTATATGTGGGTGATTATCAACGTTAGCATCAAATCTAAAGTTATCTTCTCCTACATTTATTTCTTGAACTAAGCCAAGCTCAATAAGCGTTCTAACCGTTTTATAAACAGTTGCAAGACTCATTGTAGGGAAGTCGGCTTTTATAGTATCATAAATCATTTCAGCGGATGGGTGGGACTTTGTTGATTTTAGGTATTTATAGATTGCATAACGTTGAGGAGTTAGTTTTAAGTTTTTTTCTCTAAAAATATTTGTTAATTTATCCATTTTCACCATCCTTTATTAGTAGAAAAACATTATCTAATAATATTGTACATCTAATAATAGATTAAGTCAAACGTTTATTGCGTTTAAATATAACATAAATTAAAAATACTAGAGTAATTAATGATAGAAGAGAACTGTGTTCTCTAATGAAATTTTTAAATAATCGCAATCTATAGAAATTACCTGTTAAAAAATCTAAATTGTAACTTGTGTTCCCAATCACATCCAGCAAAAACTTACCCCATTTTGAAATATATAATGAGTTTAGCTTTTGTTCTTGTGATAAAGCTGCAATATTAGTGTATTTGTTATAGCCATTAAAGTCAATGTTTTTTGACAAAATATTTATTTGATTTCTTTTTAAATAATATTCTATTGTTGATGCTAAATCCTTTGTATCCTTCGAAAAGTTTACAATTGCTTGAGAGCTCATGCCAACATCCTCAAGCACTATTAAATCGGACGTTTGGAGGTTGTTTTGTAAAATACTTAAACCATATTTATTTTGGTTATAGCCAGATAAAAAAGCAAATATAATTGTTCTATCAGGTTTAATGAGGGTTTGAAATCTAATGGCTCTAATTGCTTCTATCATAATACTAGTTGGAAGAAAAGTGCTTATGCTTGATTGACTACCATTTAGTTTGTAATCACCATCATAAAATACAGCAATAACAATGGGGTTATATAGTTTATTTTTTCCCTCTATTACTCCATATATGTTAATAAGATTTGTTTCTTTTATTTCACCGCCAGATTTCAATTTGACTTCATAGCCTTTGCTTATTAGATATTTAAGTTCATCATATACTTTTTGAGTTACAATTAGCTTTGTAAGTCCTTCTTTATCTGAAAAGTATGTACCGTTATACAGGTTTGAATTAGTAACTAAATCACCTGTAACAGGACTAATAACTGCAGATATACCAATGTTTTTTAATATATTATCAGTTTGATATATTTCATATAGATTTTTGCTTCTATAAATATCTGTTAGGGCTATTGATGATTTATATTTTATTTTGTTTAAATCAATTGAATTAACTTCAATAATTTGTGGAGTAGATATAAAAATTCCTGGAATAACTTTTCCTCTAAAATCTTCAATGAAATCAACACCATATTTGAATTTTTTTACTGTTTTGCCATATTTAGATATAACCTCAAGGGTTGACTGATGTTGTATAGATGGCATCAAAAGAGTATATTTTTGTTTAAAGCTATTATTTAAAGGTTTTAAACCTTGTCCTTTCAAAAATCTCTCAATATAACTAGAGCTTTTTGAAATATATTCTTCATAAGTTTTAGAAGTAGTGTAGTAACTGTACATATTTGAATAATTTGTAATTGTGTTACTAAATGAAAAGTTATCAGTTTTAAAGTTTTGGCCAAGATTAGATAATAAAATTATTATTACTATTATTGTTATTATTACAAAATATCCTTTTTTGGTTTTTAAATCATCTAAATCATTCACAAAAATACCCCCTAAAAAATATTTAGAAAATTGCAAATATTATAATAATGTAGTATAATATATAGTAAGAATTCCCAAAAGGGGTGTGGGTTATGGTTTTGTATATTTTAATTTTTGCTCTACTTGGTGCTAATATACTTATATGTTGCCACTATCTTTTAAATTCGCTGCTAAAATCAAATTATTCATTGGTGCTTCCTATAGATCATAATAACACAATAGACGAAAATTAACAAATGGGCTGATATTATCAGTCCATTTTATTGTGGTAAAATATTAACAAGTGGTTTAAAAAATGTTAAAATTTTTAGTTTGAAAAAATTAAAGTTTTTGATACAATTATTATGGATATTGTGGAAAGGAGCGTGGGGATTTTGCTAGTTAATGATTGGAAGGAATTTTTGATTCCCTACGAGCAGGCAGTTGAGGAACTAAAGATTAAGTTTAAGAGTATGAGAAAACAATACAGAAGTAAAAAGGAATATTCACCAATAGAATTTGTTACAGGAAGAGTTAAAGAGATTTCAAGTATTCTTGAAAAGGCTAAAAAACTTGATATCCCTCTAAATAAAATAGCTGAGGAAATGGAAGATATAGCTGGTATCAGAATAATGTGTCAGTTTGTTGAGGACATATATAAGGTTGTTCAGCTTATTCGTCAGAGGGATGGAAAGGACCTAAAGATAGTCTATGAAAAGGACTATGTAAAAAATAAGAAGGATAGTGGATATAGAAGCTATCATGTAATAATTAAATATCCTGTACAAACTGCAGATGGTGAAGTTGAAATTCTAGCTGAAATACAGATAAGAACACTTGCCATGAACTTTTGGGCAACAGTTGAACATTCTCTTAACTATAAGTATAAGCAGAGTATTCCAGAGGAAGTTAAGGGTAGACTTAGAAGAGCAGCAGAGCTTGCTTTCTTGTTAGATGAGGAAATGTCAGAGATTAAAGAGGAAATTATTGAAGCACAAAAGATGTTTGAAGAAAAATCAAGCATTATATCAGATATATTAGATAATATAATTACAATGTATTCTCTTGGTAAGATATCAGAATCAACTGATTACCAAGATAGATTTAATAGGCTGCTTGAATCGGGGGACATAATTGAATTTAAGAAGCTTTTAGATGAGATAAAGAAAAAAGTTCAACAATATAGGCTTGAGCTTTTCCAATTAGAGGAGTAAAAATAAGTTAACAAAGGGTGCGAGAACCTTTTGTTAACTTATTTTTTATATAAGATTTAATCCTTTGGAGGTTAGTTTTACCCCTACTTTACCCTTATGAATTTCTATATAGCCATTTTCTACAAGGGTATTAAGCTTACCCCTCATTTGTTGTTCAGATAGATTATAGCCAGTTTTAAATGATAGTTCAGATAATTTTTTTCGGCCTATTGTTGTATTTTTTATGTTAAATTCCTTAATTGTGTTTAAAATAAAAATATCTACATCATCTAGTGAACAAGTTTTTTTGTTTGACAAAATATCGTCAGGAAGATGATGTGGTTTAATTGTGGATTCTTCAATAATAGCTAGTATATATTCAACAGTGTTTTCAAGTTCTCGTATATTACCAGGCCAGTTATATGATAAAAGAATATTTTTGACCTCCTCCGAGACTTCAAAATATCTACTTGATTTTGTATCTAAAAAGTAATCAAATATTTCGAGTATATCTTCTTTTCTTTCCCTAAGTGGTGGTAGATTAATATATAATTTTTTAAGTCTATAGTATAGGTCCTCCCTGAATTTTCCTTCTTTAACAAGCGAATAAAGATTTTTGTTTGTGGCTGCAATTATTCTAACATCTATTGGAATAGGTTTGTTTCCACCTACCTTTAGTATTTCTTTTTCTTGAAGTACACGAAGAAGTCTCAATTGTATTTTAGGTGATATGTCTCCTATTTCATCTAAAAATATTGTGCCGCCATTGGCAATTTCAAATAGTCCAATTTTACCACCTTTTTTAGCTCCTGTAAATGCACCTTCTTCATATCCAAATAATTCACTTTCAATTATTTCATCTGGTAGCGAAGCAAAGTTGATTGCAAAAAAGGCTTCGTTACATCTTTTAGAATAGTTATGTATTGAACTAGCTAAGAGTTCCTTACCTGTACCACTTTCACCGTTTATTAAAACATTAAAATCACTTTGAGCAAGTTTTTTACTTATATTTATTACTTCTCTCATCTTTAAGCTTTTATGAATTATGTTGTCAAAGGTATATTTTGCAATATAGCCTTGCTTTTTAATTTCTCGTCTTAGTTTGTTTTCAAAGTTTATTCTTTCTCTAACATTTTTTAAAATGCAAATGTTCATATTTAGATAGTAACTATAATCTTTGATGGCTAAATATTCATATCCATTGAAATTTAATATTGTTTCATTTTGATTAGAATTTACTAAAAAAGAATGAATACTGCTTATAACTTCATCAATACCAACTGTTTCTGTCAACTTTTTTGCAGAGTTGTTAATGAAGCTAATTGAGTTTTCAGAGTCTAAGCATATTATTGCATCATCAATGTGGTTAATTAACCTGGATAAAAGCTCATTTAAACTATTTATATTCTGGTTTTTTTGTGAGATTTCTTTACTTAGTGATACAATTTTGTTTATATATCTTGCAGAGATGTTATGGGATTTTTGGTTTAACATATCTAGATTGGATAGAACTTCAACTATTGTGGTGATGTCTATGATTCTTGGGCCAATATCTATGATATTAGGTATAGAAGGTGGAATAAGTTGTGGTTCACCAGGTGTAACTGCGTATTTATACTTTTTATAGTCTATATTGCAATTAGGGTAGTAGGGAATGAAATTAATGTTATCAAATCCGTAATTTTTCAAAAGGTCAATGGACTCAAGTGCTGTTTCAATTGTATCATTAACAAGTAAAACATTTTCATTTGGTTTTATGTAGAGTAGTTTTTCTAGATTTGAAAGATTGAGTGTTCTTCTTGCAACTATTACTTTGCAGTTATCCTTAATAAGAGGATAAACACAGTCTAAAATTAAGTGAGAAGTAACTAGTACTATGCAGTTATATATTGGATAAAGTACATCGTCATCTGTTGCATAGGCAGTTATTTCGATTTCAATTTCTTCATCGAGTAAATTTTTTATTTGTTTTAATATTTCATGTTTGGTTGATGTAGTCCCCGAAAAAATAACTAATCTTTTCATTTTTGTCCCCCATGTATTTAAAATATATATAATTTAACCATTTAAAAATAAATTAGATTGAGTATGTACTTTAAAGTGATATTTATTAATTATATTTTTAAAAACTTATAGCATGAATTGCTAATAACAAGTACTAAATTTTCATTATGAAAAAGAGCCATAAAACAATTAAGTATCAGTAAATTTATAATATATTAATTGTTTATGGCTCATTTGTTTTAAATGAAGTATTAGATTGTTTTATTTTATCTGTGAAATAATTGATTTAGTTAATTTAAATGTGCTAAATATATTACATTTTTTCTACTACATCTATACCAAGTAATGCAAGACCATTTTTGATTACATATGTTGTTGCTTCAACTAGCTTTAGTCTAGCAGCCTTTAAGCCTTCATCTTCACATGATAGGATAGGGCATAGGTTATAGAATTTGTTAAATGCTTTAGCAACATCTATAACGTATCTAGTTACAACTGATGGTTCATATTTTTCTATTGCAAGAAGTATTGCGTCATTAAATGAAGCAAGTAGTTTAACTAGTTCAAATTCATCTTGTGAATTTAGTTTTGAATAGTCTGGTGCTACATTAAATCCTATTTCTTCAGCACGGCGCATTATACTTCTAGCTCTAGCATATGAGTATTGAACATATGGTCCTGTTTCGCCGTCAAAGCTTAGTATATCATCAAAGTTAAATATTATTTCTCTTTCTCTGTTGTTCTTTAGGTAAGTAAATAATACTGCCCCAAGACCAACCTTTTTAGCAACTTCATCCTTGTTTTCAAGGGTAGGGTTCTTTTCTTCTATGGCTTGTTTAGCACGTGCAATACCTTCGTTTAATAGGTCTTCTAGGAATATTACATCTCCCTTTCTTGTTGAAAGCTTTTTGTCGGCAAATTTAACAAGACCAAAACCTATGTGAACGCAATCATCTGCCCAGTCATATCCCATAAGCTTTAGAGTAGTAAATACTTGTTTAAAGTGAAGAGATTGATCCATTCCAACTACATAGATATTTTTATAGAAGTCATATGTTTTCTTTCTGTATATAGCAGCAGCTAGGTCACGAGTTGCATATATTGTTGCACCATCTGCCTTTAAGATTATACAAGGAGGCATGTTATATTCATCTAGATTTACAACTTGTGCACCTTTGCTTTCGACAAGAAGATTCTTGTCTTTAAGTTCTTCCACAACAGCATCCATCTTATCGTTGTAGAAACTTTCACCTGCAAATGAATCGAATTTTATGTTTAGCATATCATAAACTCTGTTAAATTCCATTAAACTAACGTCTTTAATTCTTTGCCATAACTTAACTTCAAATTCATTGCCGTCTTCAAGGTTTTTAAAGTGTTGTCTTGCGATATCCTCAAGGCTTGGGTCTTTTTCTGCTTCGTCATGGAATTTAACATATATTCTTAGAAGTTCTTTAATTGGTTCTTTTTCAAGAGCTTCTTCATCAACCCATCTTTGATATGCAGCTATTAGCTTTCCAAATTGTGTTCCCCAGTCACCTAGGTGATTTATACCTATACAGTTAAATCCTTGTGATGAAAGTATTTTATATAGTGAATTACCGATTGAAGTTGAGCAAAGGTGTCCAACATGGAAAGGCTTTGCAATGTTAGGTGATGAAAAGTCAATTGTTATGTTTTTGCCTTTACCAATTTCTGATTTACCATAATCGTCCTTTTCGTTTAAAACTTTTTCTATAACATTCTTTGAGAATGATGCCTTATCAACAAAAAAGTTTAAATATCCACCTACTGTTTCAACTCTATCAAGACCTTGTTTGTCTATCTTTTCAGCAAGCTCTTGTGCAATAAGGTTTGGTGCCTTTCTAAATGTTTTAGCAAGTTGGAAACAAGGGAATGCAAAATCACCCATTTCAGGCTTTGGTGGAATTTCTATAAGTTTTTGTATGTCTTCAATATTAAGTTCAGTAGCTTTAGCTATTTTTTCAGCTATTGTTAATTTATAATTCATGCCGATCCCTCCATTGATTTAATTCTTTTGAGTTTTTAAGTAAAATAAAAACCGCCTCTAAAAAATAGAGGCGGTTGTCCGCGGTACCACTCTAATTGGCTATGCCCACTCATTTTGATAACCTAACTCTAGGTCTTACCATACTTGCAAAATGCGTTCAGGTAGAGTCTCTAGGGCTCTTTTCCCATAAGTTCTGTGTAGAGCTTCCACCATCCTCTACTCGCTATAACAGGTTGCTTAAGGTACTCCTCCCTTTCATTGACTTTAAAAATATTAATTTTTTTATATTATATGATATTATTAGAAATTTATCAAGCTTTATCTATTTGGATTTACTTTATTTTCAGTTCCACTTAATAGTCTTTTTATGTTTGTTCTATGTAAATATACAACAAATACTGAAAGTGCTAATAGAACAAATAGAAGTTTATAATTATTGTATTTGTAAAAGAAAATAAATGTAATTATAAAGCAAGAAGCCATTGATGCTACAGATACATAGTTTGTTAGGTGTTTTAGAGTCTTCCAAATTATCAATAAAATAACACCTAATAAAAAGTCAAGTGCAAAAATTATTCCAAAGAATGAAGACACACCTTTACCACCTTTGAAGTTAGCAAATATTGGGTAGCAGTGGCCAAGCAGTGCACACACACCAACAAATGCAGATGCTTCAATTGATACAAAATATTTAGAAATAAGTACAGGTAGGAAAACTTTAATAACATCTATAAATGATACTATAAATCCAGCTTTTTTTCCAAGAACACGTCCTGCATTTGTTCCACCCATATTTTTTGAGCCATGCTCACGAATATCAATGTTATAAAACTTTTTGCCTATAACAACTCCTGTTGGAAAAGAACCACATAAATAGGCAACTATAAAAAATACTATTTCTTTCATTTTGACCTCCAATAGTTTTTTATTATTATATATATTTCAGATTGCGAAAAAATAAAATTACAAAAATGTTTAGTTAGCAACCTGATATATATTTATTTTATATGAATTTCAATAAAAATTACAAGAACATTTTTGGTATAATTAATGTAATAAGTTTTATTAACATTAAAAGATGCTGATTAAATTTAATATTTATATGGTGTTTAATGGTTATTAAATTGGCTAATTCTAAACCCAATTAATATATTATAAAACAAATTATAAAAAAATTAAAATGGCATATTTATTGCTTTATTTTTGTTAAAGTTTCTTAAAAGGAGTTGATGTGATGATTATATTAATAGAAGGAGTAGAGATTTATTCTCCAGAATATAAGGGTATAAAAAATATTTTAATTTTAGATGACAAAATTGCTTACATAGGAGAAGAAAAAATAAAGATTGATTTGCCTGTTTCAGCTAAGGTTATTGATGGTTCAAAATTATATGCTTTCCCAGGATTTATAGATGGGCATGTTCATATAACTGGTGGAGGAGGAGAAGGTGGATTTTCAACTAGAACCCCAGAAATTATGTTATCCGATATAATTGAAGGTGGAGTTACAACAATTGTGGGTTGCCTTGGAACAGATGGGATTACAAGAAGCATGGAAAACTTATATGCAAAGGCAAAAGGACTTGAGGAAGAGGGGGTTAGCACATATATTTATACAGGTTCATATAGAGTACCTGTTTCAACATTAACAGGAAGTGTTATGAAGGATGTTATGATGATTGACAAGGTGGTTGGGGTAGGAGAGATAGCATTATCTGATCATAGATCATCACAGCCTAATTTAGAGGAATTAAAAAGATTAACTGCTGATGCAAGAGTTGGAGGGATATTATCACAAAAGGCAGGTATTGTTAATATTCATTTGGGCGATGGAAAAAGAATGTTAAATTATTTAATTGATATAGTAAATACAACTGAAATACCAATTACTCAATTTTGGCCAACTCATGTAAATAGAAATCCTTATCTTTTTAAGCAAGGAATTGAATATGCAAAAATGGGTGGATTTATAGATTTTACAACAAGCTCAGACCCTGTATTTTGGGAAGAAGGAGAAGTTAAGGCAAGTAAGGCAATTAAGATATGTTTAGAGGAAGGAGTAGATGAAGAAAAAATTACACTAACATCAGATGGACAAGGAAGTTTGCCACAGTTTAATGAAAAAGGAGAGTTTGTAAAACTTGGAATAGGAAAAGTAACATCTTTGTATAAAGAGGTTAGGGATGCAGTTTTAGAGGACAATGTTCCAATAGAAAAGGCTATTAAGTGTATAACCCAAAATCCTGCTAAAATATTAAAATTAAGAAATAAAGGAAGATTAGAGGCAGGTTTAGATGCAGATTTGGTGTTAGTCGAAAAAGAGAGCCTTGAGATTGATGCTGTAATTGCTATGGGAAAAATTATGATGGAACAAAAGAAATTAGTAAAGAGAGGGACTTTTGAATAAAACTGAAAGCTATATCACATATAGCTTTCTCTTGAATAATAAAGTGAGTTGTTTGAATTAGCCCAATGAGGGATTTTTTCTGCATACGTTCATTACGCTAAGTAATTCTAAGCTTTTCTTTGTTTTCAAAGTCCTACCCTCGCGATGCCACCATCCTAGTGGCCGCTCGGCTCTGTACTTCCTGTACAGAATTACGGACTTTTGAAAAGTCAAAAAGCAAAGAATTACTAAAGCTAATGAAAGATGCCGTTTTAAATCCACTCATGGGCTTTTAAAAATTCGTTCCATGAAAGTTTTTTTAAATAAAAATTAATAAACTCTTATTGCTTTTTTTGTATATAAACATACTTTATTATCTTTATAATGATAATGTTGTGAAAGCCACCTAACTCATTTTTTTACAATTTTATTAATAGCCTCTAAAGTGTATTTTATCTCTTCTTCTGTATTTAAGTGCCCAAAGCTAAAGCGCACAGTTCCCTTTGGGAAGGTATTTAGTGTTTTATGTGCAGAAGGTGCACAATGAAGACCAACTCTTGTCATTATTCCATATTCTCTATCTAATACAAAAGCAGCTTCAGAATTGTCAATATTTAAAAAGTCTAGGGATACAACTGCTGCACGATTATCTGTTGTATTGTATCCAATTAATCTAATCCCATCAATATTTTTAACCTCTTCTATAAAGAGCTTAGTTAAGTATAGCTCTTTTTCTTTTATTGCCTTTGTAGATTCTTTTTTTATGTATTTAAGTGAGGCATTTAGACCATATATTGCAGGAAGACATAGTGTACCTGATTCAAATTTATCAGGCAAATATTCTGGTTGTTCCTCAGATTCTGAAAGGCTTCCTGTTCCACCTTCGATTATTGGAGAAACTTTTGTAGCAAATTCATTTGATATAATAAAACCACCTATTCCTTGAGGCCCTAGTAGTCCTTTGTGTCCTGTAAAGCAAAGTGCACTTAAGTTTGATTTGTTAAAATCAATGTCGAATATACCAGCAGTTTGGGCGCTGTCTAAAACAAAATAGATGTTATGTTTTTTAAAAATTTCACCAAGCCTTTCTATATCTTGCATTGTGCCACATACATTGGAGGCATGAGAAATTATAGCAAGTTTTGTGTTTGGTTTTATTAATGTTTCTATTGAAGAATAATCAATTTGACCATATATATCGCAAGGTATTTTTGTAAATTCAACACCTTGTTTAGATAGTGAAGTTAGAGGCCTCATAACTGCATTGTGTTCCATAGATGATACTAAAACATGGTCACCTTTTTTTAAAAATCCCTTTAAAATCATATTTATGCTTTGGGTTATATTCATTGTAAAAACGACATTTAAAGGGTTATTAAAGTTAAATAAACTAGATAGCATTTCACGAGTTTCATATACAACCTGTGCAGCTGAATATGAGTTTTGATAACTTCCTCTTCCAACATTGCTTCCTATGTTATTAATAAAATCACATACTGCTTGTGAAACACATTGTGGTTTAGGAAAGGATGTAGCGGCATTATCTAGATATACTCTCATTTTAACACTCCTTTGTAAGCTGATTGATTAATATATAATTTAAAAAGTTAAATAGCAATTTAAATTTATCAAAAAACTAATTGAAAATTAATTTAAAATTATTTTATTTAAACTTTAGTATCAAGTATATTTTAAACAATTGATCACTAAGTTTAGTTAGATGATTTGCTAGAAGTTAAATAATGTGGTAAACTTTAAATAATCAGAAAATTGAAATAATATATTTGTGTAAAAATATTTTACTTTTAATTTTTACACAAAAAATTATTGACAAAAATAAACTATTTGAATTTAAATTTTTAGAAATATATTTTTGTGCTAATAAGTGGAATTATTGTTACACATATATTATACTATAACTATAATGAAATCAAAAGTTTAGTATAACAATACTATTAGATGCAAAATAATAATTGGGTATTAGCAATAATATATCTTTACTTTTAGGACTAAATACAAATTTTAATAATTTATTTGTTTGAAAGGGGAGATTAAAATGAATAAACCTCTTATCGGTATTACTTGTGACTATATGATATCAGACAAGGACTTATCATTAGGACAAGAAAGAAATTTTGTAGCTAAGGACTTTGTGGATGTGGTTATGGAGGCTGGTGGTGTACCAGTTTTAATTCCTATTATAAACAGTGAAGAGGATATGCTTAAGATTATGGATACACTTGATGGGATTATTTTATCAGGTGGTTTTGACGTAAATCCAATTTATTATGGAGAAGAACCATCACTTCATGTTGGATTTACCTATACTCCAAGGGATTTATGTGAACTTTTTATAGTTAAGGCAGCAATAGAAAAGGATATGCCTATTTTAGGGGTAAGTAGAGGACAACAAATAATAACTGTTGCATTTGGTGGAAAGCTATATCAAGACATTTCAGATGTTGAAGGGACATATATAAATCACTTCCAAAGGGCAGGTATCCATGATATAGGTCATTATGTAGATATTCAAAAAGGAACAAGGCTTGCAGAGATATTTGATACAGATAGACTTTTGGTTAATAGTTTCCATCATCAAGCTGCAAAAATAGTTCCAAAGAATTTTAGGGTGGCTGCATATTCTTCAGATGGAGTAATAGAGGCACTAGAACATGAATCACCACCAATTTTTGCAGTTCAATGGCACCCAGAGCTTATGGCAAAGAAACACCCAATTATGACAAGGCTATTTGAACACTTTATCAGGATGTGTAAGTAGTAAAAGGGGATG
>JAOAFH010000063.1 GCA_026416355.1 Clostridiales bacterium
AGATGTGTATAAGAGACAGGGACTTAGCGGGGGATGGAAAATAATGATGTTTTTAGATTGGTTTAGACCAGGACTTAATTTAAAAAGATGGATGTTAATGGGGTTAGTAGGTTTGCTTGTTTTTATATTAGGTGTTTCTAAATTTCTATTTAGAGGGTTAATATATGATGTATATTCACTTTTATACATCTATATTGCTATAATAGGAATGGTTTTGATATATGCATCTTTAAAACTACTTCTTAAAAATACAATGGCACTAATTACAGGAATAAACGTTAATAAAGAGACCTTTTCAAACATATTTTATGAACAAAAACTTCAGGTTCGTGGACCTAAAATTGTGGCCATTGGTGGTGGAACAGGACTTTCTACAATGCTAAGAGGTCTTAAAGAATATACAACAAACATTACTGCAATAGTTACTGTTGCAGATGATGGTGGTGGTTCAGGAGTTTTGAGAAGATCTCTTGGTATGCTTCCACCTGGTGATATAAGAAACTGTCTTGTTGCCTTAGCTCATACAGAACCTCTTATGGAGGAGCTTATGCAATATAGGTTTAAAGATGGCGAACTTAAAGGTCAAAGTTTTGGAAACCTATTTATTGCTGCAATGAATGGTATTTCAAACAATTTTGAAGATGCCATAAAAAAGATGAGTGACGTTTTAGCTGTAAAGGGGAAAGTATACCCAGCAACACTTAACAATGTAACATTATGTGCTAAACTAGAAAATGGTGAAATAGTAAAAGGTGAATCTATAATACCTGAGGTATGCTACGAAAAAGGAGAAAAAATAGATTATGTTTTTTTAGAGCCACATGATGCAAAACCTCTTGATGAGGCACTTATGGCAATAAAAGATGCTGATTGTATTGTAATAGGTCCAGGTAGCTTATATACAAGCATACTACCTAATTTAGTTATTAAAGAAATATCAGAGGCTGTTAAAGAATCTAAAGCCATAAAGGTATATGTTTCAAATATAATGACTCAACTTGGAGAAACACAAAACTATAAACTATCTGACCATATAAATGCAATAGAAAAACATTGTGGCAAAGGAATAATTGATTTTGTTATAGCAAACAATGGAAAAATTCCTGATGAATTCTTCAAAAAGTACAAAGAAGACGGACAGGACTTAGTTGTAAATGATGTTGAAGATATTAGAGATACAATAGATATAATATTTAAAAACTTAGTCTATATAAACAACAATGGTCTTTTAAGACACAATACAGAAGAACTTGCTAGAACTATAATGGAACTTGTATTAAAATATGTTTTCCCTATGAATAAAAGAAGGGTTCTTGACTACTACTATCTAAGTGAAAGGTTAAAGGGAAAAGGAAGGTGATAGAATGTCCTTTTCATCAGTTGCAAAAAGCGAACTATGCAGAATTACCGATGAAAAGAAATGCTGTCAATTGGCAGAACTAGCTGCAATAATGAAAATGAGTGGTACAATTCATATAAACGGGAAAAATGGACTTAGCTTTAGAATAGCAACAGAAAACCCTGCAATAGCAAGAAGGGTATTTACTCTTTTAAAAAATGTTTTTGGTATACAAACTGATATTTTAGTTAAAAAAAATAGTACATTTAAAAAGAGCAATGTCTATATTGTTGTAATAACTCCTGATATGGGAGCAAAAGAGATATTGCTAAAGACAGGTATATTAAAACAACATTCAGATGGAACAATAGGAATAAACAACAAAATCTATTCTGAGCTTATAAAAAAATCTTGTTGTAGAAGAGCATATATAAGGGGAGCATTTTTAGGTGGAGGCTCCATAAGTAACCCAGAGAAAACATATCACTTAGAGTTTGTTACAAACTCAATTGAAAACGCAGAAGACCTTATGAAACTTATAAACTCATTTAATTTAAATGCAAAGGTTATACAAAGAAAAAGCAATTTTGTTGTTTATTTAAAAGAGGGAGAGCAAATAATAGACCTTCTTAACATTATAGGTGCCCACAGTGCCCTATTAGAGCTTGAGAATGTTAGAATATACAAAGAGATGCGTAACAATGTAAATAGACTTGTAAACTGTGAAACAGCTAATTTAAACAAAACAGTTGATGCAGCTGTTAGGCAAATAGAATCAATTAATTTTATTAAAGAAAAAGTTGGCCTTAAAAAGCTCCCACCTAATCTTAGAGAAATAGCAGAACTTAGAATTAATTACCCAGATGTATCCTTAAAGGAGCTTGGACAGATGCTAAATCCTCCAATTGGGAAATCAGGTGTAAACCACAGGCTTAGAAAAATTGAAAAAATTGCAGAAGAGTTAAAAGATTCGTAAAGGGGCTATATTCAAAGTCCCTTTTTTGATATAATTATTTTAAGACTGTATTTTAGGGAGTGGAGCTATGTCAAAGCATGAGGAGATTATAAAATATATTCAAAGTCTTAAGGTTGGTACAAAAATTTCAGTAAGGTCAATTGCAAATGATTTAAATGTTAGTGATGGTACTGCATATAGAGCAATAAAAGATGCAGAAACATTAGGTATAGTTAGTACAATTCCTAGGGTTGGAACTGTTAGAATAGAAAAGGTTGAAAAGAAGAACATAGAAAATTTGACTTATGCTGAAGTTGTTAATATTGTTGAAGGTTCTGTTTTAGGGGGAAAAGATGGTCTTCATAAAACATTAAATAAATTTGTTATAGGTGCCATGACTCTTGATATAATGAAAAAATACATCTCACCAGGCAATCTTTTAATAGTTGGTAACAGAGAAGAAGCACAAAGATTGGCACTTGAAAAGGATTGTGCAGTTTTAATTACAGGTGGATTTACATGTTCAGATGAAATAAAACAACTTGCAAATAGTAAGGGACTTCCTATTATATCTTGTACCTATGATACCTTTACAACAGCTTCTATGATAAATAAAGCAATTTCTGAAAATCTAATAAAGAAGGATATTATTTTAGTTGAAGATATAATGAAAACAGAGGCATCCTTTGTTAGAGTTACAGATACAATTTTAAATTTAAAGGATAAAATGCAAAAAACTAAACATGGTAAATTTCCTGTTCTTGATGAATACAACAAGGTAGTTGGAATTATAACTTTAAAGGATTTAACATTAGATGCAAATGATGATGAATTAGTATTAAAATATATGACTAAAGATCCAATTACAGTAACACCAAAAACATCTGTTGCCTATGTTGCCCACATAATTGTATGGGAAGGCATTGAGCTTATCCCTGTTGTTGAAAATAAACAGCTTGTTGGAGTTATTAGTAGACATGATGTTATAAAGGCATTACAATATGTAAATAGGCAGCCACAGATGGGACAAACAATAGATGATTTAGTTCTTAAAAACTTCACATGCATAAACACAGAAAAGGGAATGAAGTTTACAGGAAGAATAATACCAGAGATGCTAAATCCAATTGGAACAGCTAGCTGGAATGCCTTAACTTTGGTTATGTCAACAATGGGTACAATTGCCCTAAGACAAAGGAATCATTTAAATATTGTTGTGGATTCATTTTCAGTATTTTATGTAAAGCCTGTTCAGGTTGATACAGTAGTTACTATAAATACTTCAATTATAGACATGGGAAGATATTATTCAAAGGTTGAAATAGAAATGTATAATGAAATAGATAAAGAACTTATTGGAAAGGCAATACTTAGCGCAAAGATACTAAAGAAAAACTAATGGAGGTAGATGTGATGGACTTTGTTCATCTTCATGTCCATACAGAATACAGTCTCCTAGATGGTTCAGCAAAAATTTCAAAGCTTATAAAAAAGGCAAGGGAACACAATATGAGTGCCCTTGCCATTACTGACCATGGGAGTATGTATGGAGTAATTGAGTTTTATAAAAAATGCAAAGAAAATAACATAAAGCCTATTATAGGTTGTGAAGTATATATTGCCCCAAGGGGGAGGTTTAAAAAGGAAGGTAGTATAGATTCAGAAAACTACCATCTTGTTTTGCTTGCAAAAAACAATAATGGCTATAAAAACTTAATGAAAATTGTATCTTCAGCATATGTTGAAGGTTTTTATTATAAGCCAAGAACAGACTATGAGTTTTTAAAAGAAAATTCTAATGATTTAGTAGCATTAAGTGCCTGCCTTGGTGGAGAGGTGCAAGCATTACTTCTTCAAGGAAACTATGAAGAAGCAAAGAAAAAGGCACTTTTATATGATGATATTTTTGGAAGAGGTAACTTTTATTTAGAACTACAAAATCACGGATTTGAAGAGCAGATAAAAGTAAATAAAGAGCTAATAAAACTATCAAATGAAACTGGTATTCCTTTAGTTGCAACAAACGATGTCCACTATGTTGAAAAAGAAGATTCTAAGGCACACGAGATACTTCTTTGTATTCAAACAGGCAAAACAATAGATGATGAAGATAGAATGAGTTTTGAAAATGATGAGTTTTATTTAAAGTCCAAAGAGGAAATGTATGAAATATTTAGCGAGCAAAAGGAAGCTCTTTTAAATACAGTTAAAATTGCAGATGAATGTAATGTAGAATTTGAATTTAATGTTACTAGACTTCCAAAATTTGATACACCAGAAGGAATTCCTTCAAATGAGTATTTAAGAAAAATATGTTTTGATGGTTTATATGAAAGATATAAAAATGTAACTCAAGAAGTTATAGATAGACTTGAATATGAGTTATCTGTAATAGAAAAGATGGGCTATGTTGATTACTTTTTAATAGTATGGGATTTTATAAAATTTGCTAAAGACAACAACATAATAACAGGCCCAGGACGTGGTTCGGCAGCAGGCTCAATTGTTGCATATACGCTAGGAATCACAAAAATTGATCCAATTAAATATAATCTTCTATTTGAAAGATTTCTAAATCCAGATAGAGTAAGCATGCCTGATATAGATTCTGACTTTTGTTATGAAAGGCGCCAAGAGGTTATTGACTATGTTGTTAGAAAATATGGCCAAGACAGGGTAGCACAGATTATAACATTTGGAACAATGGCAGCAAGGGCAGTAATTAGAGATGTTGGAAGAGCTCTAAATTACCCATATGCAGAGGTTGATAGGATAGCTAAGATGATTCCAATGGAGCTAAACATTACAATAGACAGAGCCCTTGAACTTAATCCTGAACTTAGAAAAGAATATGAGGCTGATGAGAGAATAAAATATTTAATTGATATATCAAAATCACTAGAGGGACTTCCAAGACATTCATCAACCCATGCAGCAGGGGTTGTTATTTCATCGGCTCCACTTGTTGAATTTGTTCCACTTGCTAAAAATGACGAAGCAGTTGTTACGCAATTTCCTATGACTATATTAGAGGAACTTGGTCTTTTAAAGATGGACTTTTTAGGACTAAGAACTCTAACTGTAATAAGAGATACAATAGACTTAGTTAAAAAGAATAGAGGAATAGATTTAGATTTAGATAAAATTGATTATGATGATAAAGAAGTGTATGAACTTATAAGCCAAGGAAATACAGAGGGTATATTCCAGCTAGAATCTCCAGGTATGACAAACTTCATGAAGGAATTAAAGCCAAATTCACTTGAAGACATAATAGCTGGTATATCACTTTATCGTCCAGGACCAATGGATCAAATACCAACATATATTAAAAATAAAAATAATCCAGATAAAATAGAGTATCTAGACGAAAAATTAAAACCAATTCTTGATGTAACATATGGATGTATGGTATATCAAGAACAGGTTATGCAGATAGTTAGAGATATTGCAGGATATTCATTAGGCCGTTCAGACCTTGTGCGTCGTGCAATGGCAAAGAAAAAACACGATGTAATGCTAAAGGAAAGACAAAACTTTGTATATGGTCTTGACGATGAAAACGGTAATATTTTAGTTAAAGGTGCTGTAAGAAATGGTGTTAAAGAAGAGGTTGCAAATAAAATATTTGACTTAATGATGGACTTTGCAAGCTATGCGTTTAATAAGTCCGATGCAGCTGCTTATGCAGTTGTTGGCTATCAAACAGCATATCTTAAAAAATATTACCCTGTTGAATTTATGACAGCTTTAATTACAAGTGTTGTTGGAAATAACGACAAAGTTGCATTTTATATTCAAGCATGCAAGAAAATGGGCATAGAAGTTCTTCCGCCTGATATAAATGAAAGTGAGTATTCATTTACTGTAATTGGAAATAAAATCAGGTTTGGTCTAGGTGCCATAAAAAATGTAGGTAAAGGTGCTGTTGAAGCTATAAAAGAAGCGAGAATTAAAAAAGGTCATTTTACAGGCTTTGTAGATTTTTGCTATAAGGTTAATCTATCTGAAGTTAATAAAAAAGCAGTTGAGAGTATGATAAAGGCAGGAGCCTTTGACTCTTTAAATATAAAAAGGTCACAGCTTATGGCAATTTACGAAAGAAAAATGGATGCAGTTGCCAATGAGAAAAGAAAAACAATTGAAGGTCAGGTTTCGTTGTTTGGTCTTGCAACAGAGACACAAGGACAAATAAAAGAAGAATATGACAATATAAAAGAATTTGATAAAAAGCATCTTTTGGCAATGGAAAAGGAAATGATGGGGCTTTATATAAGCGGACACCCACTAGATGAATATAGCAAGATAATAGAAATGCATGCCACAACAAAAATATCAGATATCGTTAATATTGAAGATGAAAATGGAATACCTAGTGAGCATAAAGTTGAAGATGGACAAAAGGTTATAATTGCAGGTATAGTTCAAGGCGTTAATATAAAATCAACTAGAAACAACGATATGATGGCATTTATAACAGTTCAAGACCTTTATGCAAGTGTTGAAGTTTTGGTATTCCCTAAAATTTATCAAAAGTGTAATAAACAAATTTTTGAGGATAACATAGTGCTCATTAAGGGAAGAATAAACATTAAAGAGGATGAACAGCCTAAAGTTATTGCAGAAGAAATAGAACCTCTTAGAAATGTAGAAGTTGCTTTAAAAAAAGTATATATTCGATTAGAAGATGAAAATTGGCAACAAGAACTAGAAAAATTAAAACCACTTATAAAAAATCATATTGGAAATAACCCATTGTATGTATTTTTAAACAAAAGTAAAAAGGTCTTTCAATCACCTAGAGAGCTTTGGGTTGATGCATCAGATACCTTAATTTTCGAACTTAAAGTTAAATTAGGTCAAGAAAATGTAAAAATATCGTAAATGAAAATTTGACAAATCAATAGGGACAATATACAATTTAATTTGTCCCTATGTTACTTTTTTCAATAAAATCAATAAAAAAAATTAACGATTTTTTCTATTGATTTTATTTGACAATTTTTTTAAAATTAATTTGATAGGGTTAGGGGGCCAATTTCATGTGGACAGTAATATATTTAGCTCATAGCGTAAAAGATGCGCAAAGGATTGAAGAGGCTCTTACGACAGAAGGATTTTTAGTAAAGGTAAGGGAAGTTGGAAAAAATAAAAATGGACAAGGTACCTTTGAAATTATGGTGCCAAATTCAGAGGCTGAAGATGCAAATATGCTAATGCCAGACATTATAACGCGGTAAATACAGCTATTTTTTTATGATAAAAGTGGGACATGGCTTGTCCCTATGGACAAATTAAGGAGGTAGTAAAAATGAGAACAATAGGAGTTTTAACAAGTGGTGGAGACGCACCAGGTATGAACGCTGCAATTCGTGCAGTTGTTAGAGCAGGTATAGCAAATGGAATCAGAGTAATGGGTATACAAAGAGGATACAGTGGACTTATGAATGGAGAAATATTTGAAATGACTAGATCAAGCGTTTCAGATATTATCCAAAGAGGTGGAACAATTCTAAAGTCAGCTAGAAGTACAGAATTTAGAACTCCAGAAGGAAGAAAGAAGGCATATAACGTACTTAAGGTATTTGGAATAGAAGGACTTGTTGTAATTGGTGGAGACGGTTCATTTACAGGAGCTAAGCTTTTATCAGATGAATGGGATATCAAAACAGTAGGTATTCCAGGAACAATTGACAATGACCTTGCATATACAGACTACACAATAGGATTTGATACAGCAGTTAATACTGTTTTAGACGCAATAAACAAGCTAAGAGATACATCAACTTCACACGAAAGAGTTAGCGTTGTTGAAGTTATGGGAAGAAACTGTGGAGACATTGCTTTATATGCAGGACTTGCAGGTGGAGCAGAAAGCATAATAATTCCTGAACAAGATTATAATTTTGATGAACTTTGCAAAACTATAATTGAGGGTAAAGTTAAAGGAAAGCTACACAACCTAATTCTACTTGCTGAAGGTATAGGTGGAGCAGAAGATCTAGCAAAGAAGATAGAAGAAGTTACAGGAATTGAATCAAGAGCAACAGTTCTTGGACACATCCAAAGAGGTGGAAGCCCAACAGCGTTTGATAGACTTCTTGCATCAAGACTTGGAGCAAGAGCAGTTGAACTTCTTCTTGAAGGAAAATCAAAGAGAGTTGTTGGTATTAGAGACAACAAGATTGTTGACTATGATATAACAGAAGCTCTACAAATGCCAAAGCAATTAGAAACTAACAATGAGCTATATGAATTAGCTAAAATATTAGGATATTAATTGAAGGAGTGAAATTATGAGAAAGACAAAGATAGTTTGTACTATTGGGCCTGCTAGCGAAAACGAAGAAATTCTTAGAAAACTTATTGAAAATGGAATGAATGTTGCAAGATTAAACTTCTCACATGGTTCACATGAAGAACATGGTGCAAGAATTGAAACTCTAAAGAAGATTAGAAAAGAATTAAATAAGCCTGTTGCTATTTTACTTGATACAAAGGGACCAGAAATAAGAACTGGTATATTCAAAGATAAGAAGGTTGAGCTTGTTGAAGGACAAAGCTTTATAATAACAACTAGACAAGTTGAAGGAGACAACACAATTTGTTCAGTTTCATATGAAAAACTACATGAAGATGTTAAGCCTGGAGATACAATACTAATAGATGACGGTCTTGTTGGACTTAGAGTTGAAAAGATAGAAGGACAAGATATTCACTGTACAGTACAAAACAGTGGACCTGTTAGCAACTACAAGGGAGTTAACGTTCCAAATGTTAAGATAAATCTTCCAGCTTTAACTGAAAAGGATATAGCAGACCTTAAGTTTGGTATTGAACAAGGTGTAGATATAATAGCTGCATCATTCGTTAGAAAGCCTCAAGACGTTATAGCTATAAGAAAGGTTCTTGAAAAGAATGGTGGAGAAGGAATACTAATAATATCAAAGATAGAAAACCAAGAAGGTGTTGACAACGTTGACGAAATCTTAAAGCTATCAGATGGTATAATGGTAGCAAGAGGAGACCTTGGTGTTGAAATTCCAACAGAAGAAGTTCCACTAGTTCAAAAGATGATAATAGAAAAGTGTAACAAGGCTGGAAAGCCAGTTATAACAGCTACACAAATGCTTGACTCAATGATGAGAAACCCAAGACCAACAAGAGCAGAAGCAAGTGACGTTGCAAATGCAATATTTGACGGAACAGATGCTATAATGCTAAGTGGTGAAACTGCAAATGGTAAGTATCCAATCGAAGCTGTTTCAACAATGGCTAGAATTGCTGAAAAGGCAGAAAGCGGACTTAACTACCAAGCTATACTTGAAAAGAGAAGAGCATACCACAAAAATTCAGTTCCAGATGCAATAAGCTTAGCTACTGTTACAGCTGCAGCTGAACTTAACGCTTCAGCAGTTATTACTGCAACTCAATCAGGAAGCACAGCTAAGATGGTATCAAAGTATAGACCAAAGTGCCCAATTATAGCTGCAACTCCAAACGAAGCTACAGCTAGAAAGCTTGCTCTTTCATGGGGTGTATATCCAATAATAACTGACAAGATGGAAACAACTGATGAAGTTATGGAAAAGTCAGTTAACGAAGCTCTAAACCATGGATTTGTTAAGAAGGGTGACCTAGTTGTTATTGCAGCAGGTGTTCCAGTTGGATATACAGGAACAACTAACCTAATGAAGGTACATATTGTTGGAGATGTTCTTGTTAAAGGAAAGGGAATGGGTAACTCAACATATGGAACAGCATGTGTAGTTACTGATATGTCAAAGCTTGAAGAACAACTAAACGAAGGAGATATTCTAGTTGTTAGAAATATAGAAAAAGAACAACTTCCAGTTATCATGGATAGAGTAAGTGGTGTAGTTGCTGAAGAAGGAGGACTTACATCACACGTTGCAGTAGAATGCATCAACATGGGAATTCCTGTTATAGTTGCTGCAGAAGGTGCAACAGAAATAATTAAGTCAGGAACACTTATAACTATAGATCCAAGAAATGGTATGGTTTATAGTGGAAAGGCTAATATAATATAATTAAGTAAAAATCAAGATAGGCTAATATTTTAGCCTATCTTGCTATAAGTTTACCTCCTTAAGCCCTTTTTAAAGGGCTTTTTTTAGTATATAATAAACCTAAAGGGGGTAATGCAATGGAAAAAAGAAGATTAGGTAAAACAAATTTAATGGTATCAGAAATAGGCTTTGGTGGAATTCCAATTCAAAGAATTTCAAAGGAAGAGTCAAGGGAACTTATTAGATTTTCAATAGAGAATGGTATGAACTTTATTGATACAGCAAGGGGATATACTATAAGTGAAGAGTATATAGGATATGCCATAGAAGATATAAGGGATAAAGTTATAATTGCAACAAAATCTATGGCAAGGGACAAAATTTCAATGGAAAAGGACATTGAAATAAGTCTTAGTAATTTGAAAACTAACTATATTGACATTTATCAGCTACATAATATTAAAGATGAAGAAACACTAAAACATGTTATGTCAGATGAAGGGGCATTAAAGGCATTACTTGATGCTAAAAAGCAAGGAAAAATTGGCCATATAGGAATTACTTCACATAGCCTAGATTTACTTGAAAAAGCCATAGAGTATGATGTATTTGAAATAATAATGTATCCATATAACATAGTTGAAGACCAAGCAACAAATTTATTTGAGAAGGCTTTTAAAAAGGATATAGGAATAATAGTTATGAAACCACTTGCAGGTGGAGCATTAGATGATGCAACATTGGCACTTTCATATATACTAAACAACAAAAACATTTCAACTGTAATACCTGGAATGGACAGTAAGAATCAAGTTATAGAAAACGTTGAAGCTGCAAGTGTAGAGTTTGATGAAGAAAAACAAAATAAATGTAAAGAGATAAAAAAATTATATACAGAAAGTTTTTGTAGAAGATGTGGATATTGTCTGCCATGCCCACAGGGTATAGATATTCCTTTTTCATTTATTTTAAAGGGATATTATGATAGATACAATTTAAAGGATTGGGCAATAGATAGGTATAAGGGAATGCAAAAGCATGCAAGTGATTGTATAAAATGTGGTCTATGTGAAACAAAATGCCCATATAGCCTAAAAATAAGAAAAATGTTAGAAGATGTGGTTGAAACTTTTGGATTTTGATGTATAATTAATATTTTAGATGCTAATAATTAAAATAGAAATATAGCGGGGGCTTAATTCTACACCTTTTCACACCTTTATGGTGTGTTTTTTTTGTAGTATAATGTAGTATTGTAGAATATTTAAGGATAGGTGATGAACTTGAAGAATGTACCAGTAGAAAAAAACAAAGATTACATAGTTAACATAACAGGAATGGGGTTTCAAGGTGAAGGTGTTGGTAAAATAGATGATTACACATTATTTATAGAGGGTGCTATTGAAGGGGAAGAAGCAAAGGTTAAGGTTGTTAAAGCTCAAAAGAACTATGGATTTGGTAAACTTCTTGAGGTAACTAAGTCATCTAAGTTTAGAGTTGAGCCTATTTGTCCTGTATTTAAAAGATGTGGAGGATGCCAAATACAACACATAAGCTATGAAGGACAGCTTGATTTTAAGAAAAAAAGAGTAATGGATTGCATTGAAAGAATAGGAAAGCTAGAAGGGGTATTAATTCACGATACCCTTGGAATGCAAAATCCATATAGATATAGAAATAAAGTACAGCTTCCTATTGGAGAAATAAATAAAGAGGTTGTAATAGGTTTTTATGCCCAAAGAAGCCACGATATTATCGACATAGATACATGTTATATACAAGATGAAGTGGCAGATAAGGTTGTTCATATTACAAAAGAATGGATAAATAAATATAAAATATCTACATACAATGAGGAAACTAAAAAAGGCCTTTTAAGACATATAATGATTAGAAAAGGGTTTAAAACTGGAGATATAATGGTTGTTCTAGTTTCAAAGGACAAAAATGTACCTAATCTTAATTATTTTATAGAAAAAATTAAAGACGAAATAGATAACGTAAAGAGCATAGTACTTAACATCAATCCAAAGGATACAAATGTTATACTAGGAGAAGAGTGCATTGTTCTTTATGGAGAAGATCATATAAAAGACTATATAGGTAATTTTAGATTTAATATATCTCCTCTTTCCTTTTTTCAAGTAAATCCTGTTCAAACTGAAGTTTTATATAATAAAGCACTAGAGTATGCAGACCTTACAGGTGAAGAGGTCGTTTTTGATGCATATTGTGGAACAGGAACAATATCGCTATTTTTAGCACAAAAGGCTAAAAAGGTGTATGGAGTTGAAATTGTTCCTCAGGCTATTGAAAATGCAAAGGAAAATGCAAAACAAAATAATGTAGAAAATGTTGAATTTATTGTTGGTGAGTCAGAAACTGTAATACCTAAATTAATAGAGGAAGGAATAAAAGCAGATGTAATTGTGGTTGACCCACCAAGAAAGGGATGCGAGAAATCTCTTCTTGAGGCTATTGCAAAGAGTAGCCCAAAGAGGATTGTTTATGTTTCATGTGACCCTGCAACACTTGCAAGGGATTTAGCAATACTAGACGAATTAGGATACAAAACAAAAGAAGTTCAACCAGTTGATATGTTTCCACAAACTGCACACGTTGAGTGTGTTGCACTTATTGAAAACTACCATCTAAATCACATATAGATTGTAAGAGTAAATGATTTTAGCAATTTTAATTTTTGATATGATATTAGTTTATAAAATAGCCTAAATAAATGTTATTTATTGAGAACATTGTTTAGGCTATTTTATTTATGTTAAATATTGAATTATAAACATATCAACTTGAAATACTAAATATGATACAAGAATAAAATACTAATAATTCGTAAGCGTCAAAAATTTAGCGTCTACAATTTTTCTAAAAATGGCATTAAAATATCCTAGTAAGGCAAAAGAGCTTTACTAGGATTAATTTATTTCTTATCTTTAATTTTCATATCTTCAGGT
>JAOAFH010000074.1 GCA_026416355.1 Clostridiales bacterium
AACCTACACTATGTACTGTTAAAGATGGGCATAAGGTGGCTTGCCACCTCTATAAGGAGGTGAAATAATATGGCTGAAACACTATTAAAGGTTGAGAATTTAAAAAAGTATTTTCCTATAAGAGCAGGAGTGTTTCAAAGAACTGTTGGATATGTAAAGGCTGTTGATGATGTTTCATTTGAATTAAAGGAAGGAGAAACTTTAGGATTTGTTGGGGAATCTGGTTGTGGTAAATCAACAACAGGAAGAACTATATTAAGACTTTTAGATAAAACAGATGGTAAAGTTTATTTTGAGGGAAAAGATATTTTTAAATTAAGTAAAAATGAACTTAGAAATACAAGACCTAAGATGCAAATAATATTCCAAGACCCATATAGCTCATTAAACCCTAGAATGACAGTAGGAGAGATTATAGGTGAAGCACTTGTGGATCATGGAATTGTATCAAAGGGAGAAGTTAAAGACAGAGTAATGGAAGCTATAGAGATGTGTGGCCTTGCACCATATCACATTAGAAGATATCCACATGAATTTTCAGGTGGACAAAGGCAAAGAATAGGTATAGCAAGAGCACTTGCGCTAAATCCTAAATTTATAGTTTGTGATGAACCTGTTTCAGCCTTAGATGTGTCAATTCAGTCACAAATAGTAAACTTATTAAGTGACCTTCAGGCTAAATTTGGCTTTTCATATATGTTTATATCCCATGACTTAAGTGTTGTAAAACATATAAGTCATAGAGTTGGAGTTATGTATTTAGGTTCACTTGTTGAACTTGCTGATAAACATGAACTTTACAAAAATCCACTTCATCCATATACAAAGGCTCTTTTATCAGCAGTTCCAATACCTGACCCAACTTTAAAGAGAGAAAGAATAATTCTGCAGGGCGATATACCAAGTCCAGCTAATCCACCAAGTGGATGTAAGTTCCATACAAGATGTCCATATAAAATGGATAAATGTTCAAAGGAAATACCACAATTTAAAGATGTAGGTAACGGTCATTTTGTTGCATGTCATTTAGTATAGAAATTACCCCCTTAGGGAAAAATATCCCTAAGGGGGTGTTTGATTTTATGGCAACTCCATTTAAAAAGAAGGTAAAAGCAAAAATTAAAGCCAAAAAACCTCTAGATGAAAATGAACTAGAAAGAGAAAAAATAAAATACGAAATAGCAGAGGAGCTTGGTCTCATCGATAAAGTAAAAAAATATGGTTGGAGTGGACTCACAGCTGAGGAGACAGGAAAGATTGGTGGCATAATGACAAAACGCAATAAAGACGCAGGACGTCGATGGAATAAATAAAAAAAGCTGTCTTTAAATATCTTAAACATGATATTTAAAGACAGCTATGAGATTATAGATAAGTTTTTAAAAGTTTTACTTGTCCTTTTATTTCAAAGGTGTTTTCCTTTGCAGGAATCATAAATGTTTTACCAGTTGTTATTTTGTATTCTTTGTTGTCATAAATTAATGTTCCACTTCCTTCAATACACATAAATATAAAGAAACTTTCACCATTGGTTGAATCTTCATAGATTTCATTAACAACAATTTTATCTACATTAAAGTATTGGCATTTAGTTATATTAGCGAAAGAATATCCATTTGCTTTCTCGTGGTTTGGCATATGAACCTTTCCACTCATATTGAAATCTATAACATCTAGTGCCTTCTCAACATGAAGCTCTCTAGGGTTACCGTTCTTATCAACTCTATTCCAGTCATAAACCCTATATGTTGTATCGCTGTTTTGCTGTATTTCAGCTATAACAATTCCATCTAGTATTGCATGAACAGTTCCAGAAGGAATAAAAATCACATCACCTTTTTTTACATTTACGTAGTTTAAGCATTCTTCTAGATTTTTATTTTTAAGTGCAGTTTTAAAATCATCTTTAGTGGTTCCTTCTTTAACACCGAATATAAGCTTTGCATTTTCTTTAGCATCGACTATATACCAAACTTCAGTCTTGCCAAAATCTCCTTCGTTTTTTAGGGCATATTCATCATTTGGATGAACTTGCACAGAAAGGCGGTCATTTGCATCTATGTATTTTATTAAAATTGGGAATCTATCGTATTTTAATGTTTTTGTGCCTAATAGGTCTGTTTTGTGTATATCAATAACTTCTTTTAAAGTTTTACCTTTATATTCACCATTGTCAACTATGCTCATACCATTTTTATGGCAACACACTTCCCAGCTCTCAGCTGTTTTTTCAAAAGGTACTTCTTTGTTTAGTATAGTTTTTAAATTTTGTCCCCCCCATATAATTTCTTTATAAACAGGTTGAAAAAAAAGTGGATATAGCATAAAATACCTCCTGTATAGTTTTTATATTTATCAGTTTAACAAATTATTATAAAAAAATAAATATAGGAGTGAAATAAATGGAGCAATATGCAAATTTATCGTTGGTTTATGATAAATTAATGGATGTAGATTATAATCAGTGGACAAATTTTCTGGTAGAATATTTTAAGACAGAAAAAAAAGAGCTTAAATATAAAAAGTGCCTAGAGCTTGGCTGTGGCACAGGAAATATGACAGTAAACTTAAAAAAACTAGGAATGGATGTTACTGCGTTAGATTCCTCGGATGATATGTTAACTAAAGCAGAGGAAAAATTAAGACAATTAAGATATAAAGTAAATTTTTTAAAACAGGATATAAGAAGTTTTATTTTAAATAGAAAATATGAATATATATTTAGTTTTTGTGATTGCTTTAATTATATTTTAAAAGAAGAGGATTTAAAAAAATCATTTATAAATGTATATAATCATTTAGATGATAATGGATACTTTGTATTTGATATTAGTACGGAATATAAATTAAAGGAAGTAATAGGTGAAAAAACATTTACTTTAAATCAAGAAGATGTTTGTTATATTTGGGATAATTATATAAAGGATGATATCATTGAAATGTATATAACTTTCTTTGTTAAAGAGGGTAAATTATATAGAAGATTTGATGAGAGGCATATACAAAGTATGCACAAAGTTTATAAATTAGAGCAAATATTAAAAGCTGTTGGTTTTAAAGAGGTTTATATATTTGATGATTATAATTTAAAGCCTTATAATGACAAAAGCATGAGGGCAGTTTTCATTGCCAAAAAGTAAAATAGATTAATCTTCATCACAAAAATCAACTTCTTTATCTTTAACTCGAATACTTATTTTAAAGTAATCATTTTCGATTTTTATTTTTTTCTTTTTACCGTCCTTTGATTGACGAACCCTTACTTTAAGTTTATCTTTATCATTATCCATATTTAATCACCTAATAATTTAGTTTATAATATACTATTCACTAAATATATAATTTGTTACAATTAAAATTGCTAGTTATATTGACTAAATCTTTTAGGTGAGTATAATCAATGTAAAAAATTAAAATTATAAATTAGGAGGATTGAAATGGGAAAGTTAGTTAGAGCTACGGCTTCAAATGGAGATATAAGATTATTTGCTGCTATAACTACTGATGTGGTTGAAAGAGCAAGACAAATACATGACTTAAGTCCTACGGCTTCAGCAGCATTAGGTAGACTATTGACTGCTGGTTCAATTATGGGAGCAATGCTAAAAGGAGATAAGGATACATTAACATTATCAATGAATGGTAAAGGACCAGCTGGTAATTTGGTTGTTGTTGCTAATTCAAAGGGTAATGTAAAGGGTTATATTTCAAATCCAAGTGTTGACTTACCACTAAATGAAAAGGGAAAACTTGATGTAGGTGGAGCAATTGGAAAAGAAGGATTTTTAAATGTAGTTAAAGATATGGGACTTAAGGAACCATATGTAGGAAGTGTACCAATATACACTGGAGAAGTTGGAGATGATATTGCCTATTATTTTACAGTATCAGAACAAGTACCGTCTGCAGTTGCTCTAGGTGTTTTAGTTGATACAGATATATCAATTAAAGCTGCAGGTGGATTGGTTATACAAATGATGCCTGGTGCCAATGAATTTTTAGCAGACATCATTACATTTAGATTACAAGAAATACCGCCTCTATCAACTTTAATAGCAGAGGGAAAAACTTGTGAAGATATCTTAAACCTTTTATTTGATGATATGGATTTAAAAATACATGAAGAAATTGAAATAAATTATGAGTGTGATTGTTCAAAAGAAAGAGTAGAAAGGGCACTTGTTGCACTGGGCAAAGAAGAACTAGAGAAATTAAAAGAAGAAGAGGATACAATGAGGGTTGAGTGTCATTTCTGTGAAAAAAGATATGAGTTTTCAAAAGAAGATATCCAAAACCTTATTAATTTAATATAATTAATACGCCATAGAATATTTTGTCATATGATGTCAAAATATTCTATGGCGTTAATTATTGCCTTTATTATACAAAAATATTACAATATAAGTAATAATATGGACAAGCATTATAAATGTGGGAGTAAAAATTTAAATTATATAATTAACTTTTTGAAATATATATAAATGTTTTTGCTATATTCTCGATATATTTAGTGAGATTAATGAAAAGGATGATTGAAGTGAAAAAAGTTGGATTTGGACCCTTTAAAATAGCTTCTATATATTTTATTTTAGGATTAGTTTGGATTTATTTTTCAGATAAAATTTTATATTTTTTTACTAAAAATCAAATAGAATTTTTAAACTATTCCATTTTAAAGGGAACAGTTTTTATAATAGTTTCTTCAGTGGTAATTTATTTTTTAGTTAAAAAAGAAATAGAAAAACGAATAAAAATATGGGAATATTATGCTACCCATGATTCGATGACAGGTTGTTTAAACAGAAGAGCAGGTCTTGAAAAGTTAGAGGATATGATAGATAGAAATCAACACCAAGTAACGATAGTTTATGCTGACTTAAACAATTTAAAATATATAAATGATAATTTTGGGCATATAATGGGAGATAATGCAATAATAAAAACAGCAAAAATATTTAAAAACAACATAAGGAAAAATGATTTTGTAATAAGATTAGGCGGAGATGAGTTTTTAATTGTATTAAATCAATGTAGTGAAAATATGGCTCAAAACATTATTGAAAGAATTAATAACAATATAAAACAGGCAAATGATAAACAAGATTCAGTTAGATTGAGTGTAAGTTTTGGAGTAGTTGCATATTCTGAAAAGTATAGTACAGTAAATGATTTTATTTCAGAAGCTGATAGGAGAATGTATGAAAATAAAAAAGTTTTCCATAGCCAGTTAAAATTTGCATAAATAATTAACAAAAATAGTTGACAAATTGATAAAAACAATGTATTATAAATTATGTCAGTTGGATGTGGGCGCGTAGCTCAGCTGGGAGAGCATCTGCCTTACAAGCAGAGGGTCACAGGTTCGAGCCCTGTCGTGCCCACCACATAAGATGCCGGCTTAGCTCAATTGGCAGAGCAACTGACTTGTAATCAGTAGGTTGTAGGTT
>JAOAFH010000098.1 GCA_026416355.1 Clostridiales bacterium
ACAGGAGATGTTAAGATGTTTCTAGAATACCTAGATAAAAAGGGCGTAGCCTTCAATGGCAACTTAAATCGCTTCTACATTACATCATATAAAGAACATCTTCTAAAACAAAACTACACCATAAATACCATGAACAAAAAGCTAAACAGTCTAAATTCCTTTAATCAATTTCTAATCCTAAATGGACTTTGCCATGAAAGAGCGGTAGCTCCAAGTAAAGATAAAATAAAGATAGCAAAGGGAAGTGAAGGCGAAGTTGAAATATATTCTGATGAAGAAATAGATAAGATGCTCTTTTACATAAATGATAATAATATATTTACTGGCATCCTCATCACATATAACATTTAAAGTTTAACATAATATAGAAAATCACCTAGAATTCTGTTAAAATAAAATTGGTATACATATAAAATATATTTATAAGTGGGGTATTTTTATGAAAAGATTGGGTTGGGGGATTGTTTTTATATCTTTATTAGCTATTCTTACATCCTGTTCAGATAAACAAAATCAAGCAATATATACTATCAACAATAAAAGTCAAATAATAAAACCAGAAGAAATAGAAGATGAAAGGGTAGCTAAAATAGCCTTAGTAGGGGATGTTATTTTTCATTTACCAATTATAGAATCATATAAAATAAATCAAGTATACGATTTTAAAGGATGCTTTGAAGACATAAAAGAATTAATAAAAGAAAATGACATAGCTATATTTAATTTAGATGGTAATATTGATGAAACAAAAAAGATTTCAGGCTATCCAAGATTTAATGCACCAGTTGAAGTTATAGATGCTTTAAAATGGACAGGCTTCAATGGTGTAGTTCTTGCAAATAATCATAGTCTTGATACAGAAATTAATGGACTAAAAAACACAGTTAAAAATTTTCAATCAAAGGGTTTAAAAACTATTGGTGTAGGTGATACCAAAGATAGTAGAGCTGCAATGTATGAAGTAGATGGAATTAAAATAGGAATATTGGCATATACGCAATTTATTAATTTTCATAATAGTGGATTGGGATATGTTAATATGATAGATTTAAAAAACATAGAAAAAGATATAAATGAAATAAAAAAGAAATGCGATTTTACAATAGTTTATTTTCACTATGGAAAAGAATATGAAATGAATGTTGAAGATGAGCAAAAAGAGCTTTATAGACAAGTTGCAGATATGGGAGCTGATCTAATAACATCAAGTCATCCACATGTGGTAAGACCCAGTGAAAATTATATAACAAAAGATAATAGAAATGTACCTATTAATTATTCATTGGGAAACTTTTTAACGAATCAAAACTATAATAATACTGATATAGGAGAAGTAGTAAGATTTAAAGTAACTAAAGAAAATAACAAGGTTAAAATTGTTGATTATGAAATTATACCTGTATATAGATTAAGATATATTGAAAACAATAGATTAGTTGTCAAAGTTGTATATAAAGAAAATATAGAAAATTATAAGAATAAAATTAAACAAGAAGATTATATTTATGCACTAAAACAAATAAATTCCCGATAGTGTCACTCAGGTAAAAAAAAGAATTATGGAATAATATATCAAAAATACCAAATATAAATTTAAAATTTAACAACATTTTCGTCAAAAATCAACATTTTTCCCCATCGGTTATATGATAATATTTTAATAGGATGGGGTGATGCAAATGATTAAAAATGTACTTATTGATGAAATTCAAAGACTTAACAAAATGGTTAAGGAGATTGAAGTAACTAATTTAACTAGTAAAGAGATATTATCCCAAAGTCAACTAGTTGACAGGTTAATAGTTGAATATTTAAACACAATGAAGTATTCTGAAAAGGAGTAGACTTTCTACTCCTTTTGTTTTGGACTTTAATTAAAAAAAACTAGATAATATAGTTTAAACTAAAGTACATGATTTTAAAAGATAGAAAAGCGCTTGAAATGTTGTTCTATAAATGATGTAGATAAAACAATTAGACCACTCTACTAATTTATAAACAATTTGGATTTAAAAGTAAAGTAATTAAATATCATATATAAAAACAAGAGGTGAATAAATATGAAAAAATCCCACAGAGCAGTTGCTGTATATATATTAAATTCAAAAGATGAAATTCTACTTTTATATCACAAAAAACTAAATACATATCTTCCACCAGGAGGGCATTTGGAGGAAAATGAGTTTATACACCAAGCAGCACAAAGGGAGGCACTAGAAGAGGCGGGAGTTGAAATAGAATTTTTAAATGTATTTAAAGATTTAGGAGATGATAGAGCAGAGAAACTACCTACTCCTATATTTGTACAGCTTGAGGATATTGGTGACCATTGTCACGAAGATTTTGTTTATCTCGCTAGAGCAAAATCAGATGAAATAAAAAACAATGAAGGGCACAGTGATATAGGTTGGTTTTCGAAGGATGAAGCATTAAAACTTGAATTATTTGAAAATGTTATGAAACAAATAGAATTTATTTATAATATGTTATGTAAGTAAGTTGAAAAAATAAAAAAAGCTAACTCAATTAAGTGGTCAATAATTGTAGCTTTAATATGTTTATATAACAAAAACTGTTACCAATTAATTATATAGTAGAAAAATATATACAAGAAAAATTATTTTAGAATTGTTAGACTGAAAAAAATGCGATTATAGATTAAAACCTACAATTTTTACATGTTAAAGTTAAGGAGTCATAAATAAAACTATATTAATGGTTAAAAATGGATAAATATATATACTTGAAATAAACCATTAAACAATTTAAATAGAAAAAATTACAAACATTTTTTGGCATGTAAGTTGCTACTTCTGTATATAAGATATTAGAGGGGGGATTTACATGTCACAAAACTTACAAACTGAAATTTCGACAGTTAAGAATAAGACGGTAAAGGTTCCACATACTTACGTTATTATTTTCTTTGTTATTTTGCTTGCATGGCTTTTGACATTCTTAGTTCCAGTTGGAAAATTTGAAACCCAAGAAGTTAGTTACAAACAAGGAGATAAGGAAAAGAAAAAGACAGTTGTGAAGGCAGATAGCTTCCAATATGAAGTTAATGAATCAGGCAATGTAGTTAGAAAACCAGCTAAGCTTTGGGGAACAGAAGATACAGGCGGATACGGAATGCTAAACTACGTATTTGAAGGACTAGTAACAGGTGACAAATGGGGTTCAGCAGTTGGTATAGTAGCATTTATATTAGTTATAGGAGGAGCATTTGGAATAATTCTAAGAACAGGGGCAGTAGATTCAGGTATAATGTCCATGATAAAGGTAACAAAAGGAAAAGAATTTTTGATAATACCAGTCCTATTTATTCTATTCTCACTTGGTGGTGCTGTATTTGGAATGGGAGAAGAAACAATTCCATTTGCAATGATTGTAGTACCACTTGTTATAGCAATGGGATATGATGCAATTGTTGGTATATTAATAACATATGTTGCTAGCCAAATAGGATTTGCAACATCGTGGATGAATCCTTTTAGCCTTGCAGTTGCACAAGGTGTATCAGGCGTTCCAGTATTCTCAGGTGCAACTTTTAGAATAGTAATGTGGATTGTGTTCACAGCTGCAGGTCTATTCTATACAATGGTTTATGCAAATAAAGTAAAGAAAAATCCAGATTACTCGATTTCAAAAGAAGCAAACGAATACTTCAAAAAGAATGCAGTTAATAGCGAAGAAAATCATGAATTTAATTTAGGACATAAATTAGTTCTATTAACAATTTTAGTTGGTATAATCTGGGTAGTATGGGGAGTTACAAAGAAGGCATACTACATTCCAGAAATTGCGTCACAATTCTTTGTAATGGGACTAGTTGCAGGTATAATTGGTGTAATATTTAAACTAAATGATATGAGTGTTGATGATATTGCATCATCATTCCAAAGAGGAGCAGCAGATTTAGTTGGAGCAGCACTTGTTGTAGGTATGGCAAAGGGAATATTAATAGTTCTTGGTGGTTCAGATCCATCAACTCCAACTGTTTTAAATACAATACTAAATGGCATGGGTAAAACAATAGGCAATTTAGGTGGAGCATTTTCAGCTTGGTTTATGTACCTATTCCAATCAATATTTAATTTCTTTGTAGTATCTGGCTCAGGACAAGCAGCACTTACAATGCCAATTATGGCACCACTATCAGATATAGTGCATGTTTCAAGACAAACAGCAGTACTTGCATTCCAATTAGGTGATGGTTTAACTAATGTAATAGTTCCAACATCAGCTTGCCTAATGGGTGTTTTAGGTGTTGCAAGAGTAGATTGGGGAAAATGGGCAAAATGGCAAATTAAGATGCAAGGATTCTTATTCCTACTAGGCTCAATATTTGTATTAATAGCATACTTTATAGGATTTTAATAAAAAACTGGGTTAAAATTACCCAGTTTTTTATCTGTATTTTTCTTTTCTCTCTAATATTTTATTTTTAAGCTTTTCAAGTTCAAAAACATACTGAGTTTTAATGTTTCTGCATATATCAATTGCTAGATTTTCGCTGTATATATGGGAAGTGTAGTTTCTATCCATTAACATATTTAGCCATATATTTTGATTTTCTATTAATCCCATAGAAAATGCTTCTTTTAAAATTATTTTTGGTGTATTTAAATCAATTAATCCTTCATCTTCAAACAACTCTTTTAATGCCTTCCAAGATAGTTCAAAAGTAAATTTATATCTTTGAATTATTCCATCTCTTTCTAAAGCATTGTTTTCATTAAATTCATTAAGACCTTCTTTGAGTCTATCAAGTGCTTTTATAAAATTATCTAGCTTAGTTGTCTTCATATAATATAACACCGTCCCTATCAATGTTTTTTAAAAGCACTATATCTGTGCTTTCATTAACAAAAACTATATCTATTTTGTATAAGGTTTCTATATCATTAATTTCATCGTATATTGCACCTTTGTCTTTTTCAGATTTTAAATATATGGCAACATCTATGTCGCTGTTATTTCTATTATCACCTCTTGCTCTTGAGCCAAATAACACAATTTTTTTAATGCCATATTTATTACCAATATAATATAATTTATCTAAAATTAAGCTATCAATATTAACAGCCATAAAATCACTCTCCCGAATATATTTTAACTTAAATCATATAATAAGTCACTATAATTGAGCTATGACAACAAATTTTGTTGTTGCATTATGGAAACTATAAGCATATAATAATATATGAACAAATATTCATATGTTCATACGAGGTGATAAAATGGATAAAAAAATAGAAACTTGCTCATGCAACATTATACACCATGAAATAGTTAGTGAAGTTTCATCTAAAATGCCAAATGAAGAAACTCTATATGATTTAGCAGAGTTTTTTAAGGTCTTTGGTGATAGCACAAGAATAAGAATTATGTGTGCTTTATTTGAACACGAGATGTGTGTGTGTGATATTGCAGCACTTTTAAACATGACACAATCTGCTGTATCACATCAGCTTAGGGTTTTAAAGCAGGCAAGGCTTGTAAAACCAAGAAAGGAGGGAAAGGTGGTTTATTATTCCCTTGATGATGAGCACATTAAGGATATATTTAAAGAAGGATTAGAGCATATAAGTGAAGGGAGATGAGGGTTTTGAAATATGAATTTTATTTAGATGGTCTTGGATGTGCCAATTGTGCAGCCAAAATGGAAAAGAGAATAAATGAATTAGAAGAAGTAAATTTTGCTAGTATTGATTTTGTAAACAAGAAACTAATTATAGATACAGAAGAAAAAAACTATAATAATGTATCAAAAAAAGCAGAGGAGATTATAAAAAGCATAGAGTCCCATGTAAATCTAATAAGTCATGAAGAAGAAAAGCATCTTCACGAACATTCACATAGTGAAGCTCCTCTAACAAAAGAAGATATAATAAAATATACACTAGGAATAACACTATTTATTGCAATGTTATTTATAAAAAATCAACCACTTAAATTAGCAATGGCATTTATTTCATATATATTAATAGGTGGAGACATTGTTGTAAATGCCTTTAAAAACATTTATAAGGGACAAGTTTTTGATGAAAACTTTTTAATGACAGTTGCAACATTTGGAGCATTTTTGATAGGGGAGTACCCTGAGGCAATTTCAGTTATGTTATTTTACAAAATAGGTGAAACTCTGCAAGATATGGCCGTTGATAATTCTAGAAAGTCAATAAAGAGCCTACTTCAAATAAAAGCAGAATATGCAAATTTAGTTATAAACAACGATATAAAAAATGTTTCTCCAAAGGAGCTAAAGATAGGAGATATAGTCTTAGTTAAAGCAGGGGAAAGAGTTCCAATAGACGGAGTAGTTATTGAGGGAAAATCCTCTTTAGATACATCTGCATTAACAGGTGAATCTATGCCAAGGTTTATAGAAGAAGGCAGAGAGGTATTATCAGGTTCAATTAATTTAGATGGAGTTATTAAGGTTAAGGCAACTAAAAGTTATCAAAATTCAACAGTTCAAAGAATAATGGATTTAGTCGAAAATGCAACACAACACAAGGCAAAAACAGAGAAATTTATAACAAAGTTTGCACGATACTATACACCTATAGTTGTGCTGCTTGCGTTAATAATAGCAGTTATTCCCCCATTTTTAGGTTATGGTGATTTTTCAAAATGGGTCTACAGGGCGCTGATATTTTTAGTTGTATCCTGTCCATGTGCGTTAGTAATATCTATACCACTTAGTTTCTTTAGTGGAATAGGTCTTGCATCTAAAAAGGGTATACTAATAAAGGGAAGCAACTATATAGAGGCATTGTCAGATGTAGAAAGCATAGTTTTTGATAAAACAGGAACACTTACTGAAGGAAGATTTAAGGTTGATGATATAGTTACAGAAAATAATTTTACTAAAGAAGATGTATTAAAATATGCTTCCTATGTAGAAAGTCTATCAAACCACCCTATTGCAAAGTCAATAGTAGATGAATATGAAGAAAAGATAGATAGTTCAAAGATTTCAGGCTATAGAGAAATCCCAGGCTTTGGAGTTGAAGCTTTAGTTGAAGACAAAAAAGTTGTAGCAGGAAATAAAAAGTTGATGGAGCAAATAGGGCTTGATATTGAAAACATAAATAAATCAGGAACAATTGTTTATATTTCAATAGATTCAGTATATGCAGGGTATATAGAAATAACAGATGTTATAAAATCATCTTCAAAGGAAACAATAAAAAGATTAAACAGCTTTGGAATTTCAACCTATATGTTAACAGGAGATAATATAGATGTTGCACAAAGTGTTGCAAAGGAAATAGGAATAAAAAATGTTTATGCCAACCTTCTTCCACAGGATAAGGTTGAAAAGCTAAAGGAAATAAAACAAAGCTCAAAGTGTAAGGTTGTATTTGTTGGAGATGGCATCAATGATGCACCAGTTTTAACTTTAGCAGACGTAGGTATTGCTATGGGAGCATTGGGTCAAGATGCAGCAATTGAAGCAGCAGATGTGGTTATTACAACAGATGAAATAGATAAAGTTTATGAGGCAGTCAAGCTTTCTAAATTTACAAGAAAGATAGTTGTTCAAAATATTCTTTTAGCACTAGGTATTAAAATATTAGTTTTAATTCTTGCAACATTTGGACTGTCAAATATGTGGGAAGCAGTTTTTGCAGACGTAGGAGTAGCACTTCTTGCGGTATTAAATTCTAGAAGAATAGTTAAATGAA
>JAOAFH010000113.1 GCA_026416355.1 Clostridiales bacterium
TGCAAATGGAGCCTTTCTTTCTTCACCAACAAATGCCTTAACATCAGCATCATCAAGCATTTCAAGATTTTCTACAGCATGGCTTGTGATAAATCCATCATAACAAACCATAACTGGTAATTGAACATCTTCATGTTCACCTATTCTAACTGCTTGCATTAGGTTATCATATGCTTCTTGAGCATTTTCACCATATAGTTGAATCCAACCTGAATCTCTAGCACCCATTGAATCTGAGTGATCGTTATGTATGTTAATTGGTCCTGAAAGTGCTCTGTTTGTTACAGCAAGAACCATTGGTGTTCTCATTGATGCACCAACATAAAGCATTTCCCACATTAATGCTAGACCTGCTGATGCAGTAGCAGTCATAACTCTACCACCTGCAGCTGCAGCACCTATACATGCTGACATTGCGCTGTGTTCTGATTCAACTGGTACAAACTCAGTTGTTACTTCACCATTTGCCACAAATTGTGAGAAATATTGTGGAACTTCTGTAGATGGTGTTATAGGGAAAGCAGCAACAACATCTGGGTTGATTTGTTTCATACCAAATGCAACTGCTTCATTACCACTTAAAGATACTCTCTTAGCCATTGCTCATTTCCTCCCCTCATTATTCTTCTGGTACAAAGTCAAGGGCACCAAACTTACATTGTTTTGTACAAACTCCGCATCCCTTACAGTGATCAAAATCAAATCCAGTAAGCTTACCGTTTTCAACCTTTATTGAGTTAGCTGGAAAAACAACCCAACATAGTAAGCAGTGCTTACATTTGTCTTCATACCATACTGGTCTCATTGCTCTCCAGTCACCAGTCTTGAAATCTTCCGCATTACCTGCATCTATAATAACTCCACCTGGTGTAGTTTCTTTCCAAGTAGTTTCGTTAGTTATATTAACCTTTCTTTCTTTATTCATTTCCCTTCACCTCCTCAAATGCTCTCTTAACAGCTTCCATGTTCTTTGGAACAACGTGAGGTTTATTTGCAAACTTATGTTTAAATGATGATTCTATATCATTTAGGAAAGTTTCAACTGGGATAACTTCTGTTATCTTTACAACTGCTGCAAGCATAGGTGTATTTGGGAAATATGCACCTAGTGTTTCTTCTGAAATTTTTCTTGCATCTATTGTGTAAACCTTTCCGTCATAATTTAATTCCTTTTTAATTTCTTCTGGTGATTTTGCAGTATTTACGATTACTGCACCACCCTTTTTAAGTCCTGCTGTAACAGGTACAGCTTTAATTAGTGTTTCATCTACAACAACAACATAATCTGGCTCGTAGATGTTACTATGTATTGAGATTGGTTCGTCACTTATTCTGTTGTATGCAGTTATTGGAGCACCCATTCTTTCTGGACCGTATTCTGGGAATCCTTGAATATACTTTCCAGTGTTAAATGCTACTTCTGCAAGTAAAAGTGAAGCAGTCTTTGCTCCTTGGCCACCACGGCCATGCCAACGAATTTCAACTAGCTTTGACATTTAATTATCCTCCCTTCACGCTCTTTTATATAACAGAAAATTCTGAACAAGCCTGTTATATTATAAATACCCCCACTTGTATTATAACAGCATGTACATGCCTTATAACACAAGGCTTTTCACCACAACAGCCTGTCAATTAAAATTGTAACAGACAAGAAATATCCTGTCAATAAAATAGTCTAAAAAATTACACTAATCTAAATATTTGATAGAATTTTAACAAATTAATTTTGTATGTTAAAGTGAATATTTCGAAAAATTAAATCATGTATCCATTTTTTGTCCAAATTTTATATGCTCAATAGTAATAGTTGTATTGTTATTAATTAAGCATATTCTTTATATAACTTGATGCTTCTAAGTTTATACAAAAACAACCTCACCTTGTTATAAAAAACACACAAAGGTGAGGTTATTTTCAAAATATAAATCCGTCAATTAGTGCTATTAAAATTATTCCTGGTAGCCCTAATACACCTACTAATACAGATGTAATTAAGTTAAGAGGAACAGTGTAGTTTAGGTGTTGTCCAACTAAATTAAATGCTAATATCAATGCTCCTCCTATTGCCGTTTTTATAACAAACTTCAGCAATACTAAACTTCCCTGCTTTAATATCATTACTAAAGTTAGAAGTACAAATATTACCGTCACATAAATAACCATATTAAAATCAACTGATATAGGCATATACTCCTCCTATCAAAAATTGTTTGTATAAATATATGCCTTAGAAGTTTATAATATTAGTATTTATTTTCTTTGCAACTTTAAACAAATAACAGAGCCTAGCAAATTCTGCTTTTTCTTTATATATAGCATAATCTATCATATCTGGGTCAGTAGAATATTCAAATGTGTGCTGAGCACTTTCTATTTCTCTTATAGTTTTTTCAATTTCTTTTTTTACAGCTATCAATTCATTGTTTTCAATAACCTTAGGTGTATTAATAACTTTAATTGCCCTTTCAATAAGACTAATTGTTGAAACATGTCCATCCATAATAACCCCTCCTCCGTAATTTACATTATGATTATTAACAACGTTTGGAGGATTTATACAATTAAAAACAGCTACGACAAAAAATTTTTTAAAAAAGTCGTAGCTGTGGATGGGGCTATGGTAAAATTTATGAATTTTTGATTACATTTTAATTATATTAAATTTTTTTATAAAAATCAACCTTTAAATAAATCAATAAAAATGCTTACAATATTTGAATCAAATTGACTACCGCTACATTTTTTTATTTCCTCTATTGCCTCATCATGAGTTTTTACTTTATTATATGGTCTTAAGTTTGTCATTGCATCATAAGAATCTGCCACAGCTAGTATTCTACACTCAATTGGAATTTCTTCTCCCTTTAAACCAAGTGGATATCCATTACCATCCCATCTTTCATGATGTTTTAGTATAAGATCAGCAATACTTGATAATTCATTAGAATTAAGGGCTATTCTATATCCTCTTTCTGTATGACTCTTCATTATCTCCCATTCTTCATCTGTTAATTTTTCTTTTTTATTTAATATACTATCAGGTATTGCAACCTTTCCTAAGTCATGAACATCTGCAAGTAAAAGAAGGTTATTTTTCTTAGCTTCTGAAAGTCCAATTCTGTCTGCAATTTTTTCACACATAGCCCTAACTCTTTCTGTGTGACCATGGGTAATATAGTCCTTTTCTGAAAGCGTTGCCATAAGCACGTTTAATATCTGATATCTACTGCTTGATTTATTAAGAAGCTTATCTTTGTACATATAATCATCTGCTTCTTTTATTACTTCCTTGATAGTTTTGTTTTTATTTAATGTTGCATACCCTAATGCAACACTTAATGTAAATATTTTTTCATCAAGACTACTATTAAAACTCTCTATTTCATTTTGTATTCTTTTTACCACCATTTCTGTTTGCTCTTCATTTGTATTTTCCATCATTATTACAAATTCATCTCCGCCTATTCTTGCACATATATCTGTGCTTCTAAGGGCCTTTTTTAAAACAACTGCAAACATCTTTAAAAGCCTATCTCCATATTGGTGTCCCATTGTATCATTTACCAATTTAAGTCCATTTAAATCTGCCATAATTATACTTAAGTTGTTTATTTTTTTAGCTTCAATCTCCTCAACCTTCTTGTTAAAATAATTCATATTATAAAGCCCTGTTAAATTGTCATGTAAACTTAAAAACTTTAGTTGTTCTTCGTAGTTTTTAATTTCAGTTATATCTGTATAGATGGCATACCCACCAACAACTTCATCATCTAAATAAATAGATACACTTCTTAATAGTACATATATTGGGTTATTGTATTTACCATACCTTATTGTTTCTATGTTAATCATTCCATTTTTTATTGTAGTTATTGTTAAATCATGTGCTTCATTATATCTATCCTTTGTAACAACTAGAGTGTCTACATCCTTACCTATACATTCTTCTTTTGTATATCCAAACATTTTTAAAAACGTCTCATTAACATTAACTACATAGCCATTGCTGTCTAATTCAACAATACCATCTTGAGCATTAGTAAATAATGTTTGAAGATACTGCCTTTGTCTCATTTCAAGTTGCTTTTCTTTTTTTAGTTTTTCCTCTGCTTCTTTTCTTCTAGTGATTTCTGATGCAAGTTTTTTATTGACTCTAGACAGTTTTATTAAATACAATATTAAAAAAAATGTTCCCAAAAATGATATAGAAATATATATTATTCTTTGTAGCCCCAAAATCTCCCGCATACTTTTGTATGCACTATCTAAATAAACACCTGTTCCAATGTACGCATTTATCTCATCAATTCCTATCACATAAGATAGCTTTTCTTCATAGTAAGATGAACTAGGTAGATAAGAATGGTATGTTACAAAAGCCCCATTTTTAGATGATTTTGCTGCTTTGATGAGTTCTTGAATAACATATTTACCAGTTGGGTCTTGATAATTCCATTGATTTGTACCTTCTTTTTCTCTTTGAAATGGTTGCACTAAATAAACTCCGTCGTAGGTACTCATAAAAATATAGTTTTTTGAGTATCCATCATCATAAATCATTCTTCTTACAATATCTGCAACCTGTTTTCTTGCTTCTTCTTCAGTTAATTCACCTGTTTTTCTTTTGTCTAAAATTGGTTTTATTGTATTATAGGCTATTTCAACCTTTTGTTTTAACTCTAACTTTCTCTGTTCATCAACTTCATTTAAATACCTTTGCGAAATATAATTTGTGCAAATTATTTGAACCAATACCATTAATATAACTACAAATGTTATAAACCTTACATCTAATATTTTATACAGTAAGTTTTTTATCCTTTGCATACTCGTTGTCACCAAACTTTCAAAAATTTATGACAATATTATACATTAAGTTACATAAAAAATAAAGAAAAATACCACCTATATTACAATATTTTAAAATATAGGTGGTATTGATATTATAAATTATATCTTGCCATTATATACTCATCTGCATATTCTCCATTTTTTATTGCAGCATATTTTTT
>JAOAFH010000115.1 GCA_026416355.1 Clostridiales bacterium
GACTTATGGCATGGCTAAACTTAATAGCAATAATACTCCTAACCAAACCAGGTGTTGCAACATTAAAGGATTATGAAGAGCAAAAGAAGATGGGATTAGATCCTGTATTTATTCCTGAAAGATGTGGTATAAAAGATGCAGATATATGGAATAGAATTTCAGAAAAATATTATTCTGAGCAGTTAAGAGACTTAAAGAATATAATATCTAAAAATAAATCAAAAGGTAAAAATATAGAAGTTTAATAAAAGTGCCACCCAGGTGAATTGGAAGTGTCCCATTTTTTGTTAAAGATTCACTAGGGTGGCTATTTGTTTGATGTACATATAGTAATTTAAACATATAATGGTTACAATAATTAAAAGTTGATTAGTTAAATATTAATAATAGTTATGATGTGAAATTTTGTAAAAAAATTTATAAACCTAATTTTAAGCAAAGTGCTTATTAAACTAAGTTTTTTATAATATATATTAATGAGATTAAACTGATTTAGTTGTTTTAGGAGATGGTTTAATGAACTACAAAAAATTAGTTATCGGCTTAAGTATACCAATTTTTATTGGAGGCTTATCAGGGTTTTTTACAAGAAATGCTAAAGAGGTATTTGAAAGTTTAGTAAAGCCAAGTTTTGCACCACCACCATCATTGTTTGGTCCAGTTTGGACAATACTATATTTACTTATGGGTATTTCTTTATATAGGATTTTAAAATCAGAAGATAATATAAAAATGGCATTAGTATTATTTGCTATTCAATTGTTTTTAAATTTCGCATGGTCACCTATATTTTTTGTCTTAAATATGCGACTTTTAGCTTTTATAGTAATATTAATTCTTCTGTTTTTTATATTGCTTACTGCGTTTAGCTTCTATAATATAGATAAATTAGCGGGAATTTTATTTATACCAAATATTCTATGGGTATCATATGCAACTATTTTAAACTTTTCACTATATTATTTAAACAAGTAAGTAAATTTATAAATTAATAAGAACAAATTGTAATATTATTGCATATTATAGATAAAACAAATTTTTTTAGGTGGGGCAAATGTTAATTGATTTTTCTTGTATGAGAAAAATTACTGAAGATTTATATGATAAATTAATGTTTGAGATTAAATTTAGTGGATATGATGTAAATTTAAATCAGGCATTTTTAGGAGGAATTTTTTTAACTACATTGGTTACTCAAAATAATACATTATCCCATATTCAAAATCTAGAAGAAATAAGCAATAATTATAATTTTATTGAGGAAACTTTATATCCAATAATATTTGCAACATGTGAGACATTAAAAACCATAGATTTTAATAGTATATTTGTATTGAAATCTAATAGAAATAGATAAAAGAAGAGAACTTAATGTGCTGTGTACATTAGGTTCTCTTTATGTTTTTACAGAAACATTAAATTTTCAAAAAAATCAATCAACATATTTGTTGGTTTATAACTATTATGATATAATTACTATTAACAAATACCAAAGATTTAGAAACAAAAATTTAAAAGGGTGATGAGGATAAGAGACATTAAATCGATTTTAAAGTATGCCTATGAAGTTGAAAAAAGGGGACAAAAATTTTATAGTGAAAATGCTAGTATGATGAAATAATGCAAAGAGCATGGGCAGATGCAGATGTTTATCCATTTTAATTAAGTAAGTTTTTATATTTACATATACGAGGAGGGTATATTATGGAACATATTATCATGGGAGTTGTGATTGACTTAAGAAGCAAAAATGCACAAAAGGTTCAAGAGGTTTTGACAAAACATGGATGTATAATTAAAACAAGACTAGGGTTACATGAAGTATCAGAAGCAGAATGTACTGAACATGGATTAGTTATTTTAAATTTGATGAACAAGCCAAAAGAAATTAATGACTTAAAAGAAGAACTGCTTTCTATAGATGGAGTTAGAGTTAATGTAATGAGCGTTTAAGAAATATCAGGATCTGTCTCATAAGTTAAATATAAAAAACTTTGAGACAGATCCTTTAAGTTTATTTTGAATTTGTATTCCTCAAGTATTCCCTAAAAATCTTTATATATCTAATTTTTATATTTAAATTCTTTTAAAATACAAACATAGTATTATCAATTTTTTATGGATATTTAAAGAATAATCTAAAGACGTAATGGTAATTGAAACAATAATAAAAAAGCAAATAGGCAAAAATCCTATTTGCTTTGAAACTTTTTTGGATCAACTTTTTCAATTATATATTTATCTTTATTAACATCATCAAAATGCCACCATTCAGAATTAATATAGGTAAAACCATGTTTTGTCATTACTTTAGTTAGTAAATCAAGGTTTTTTCTTTCAGTGCTAGTCATGTTAGTATTTTTTCTTGAAGCCCTAATTGAAAACTCATCAAACTTTGAAGGCATTTCAAGTTCCTTTCCGTTTTTATCTACAATAGTTACATCAACAGCACAACCTCTACTATGATTAGAACCTTTTTTATATGGATTAGCTATATATCTTTTATCAGATGCTTTTTCCCACATAATTTTCTGTACACTAACTGGTCTATATCCATCGTAGATTTTGAGCCTATATCCCATTTTCTTTAAATCATCATTTGCCTTTTTTATTTTTAGGGCAGTTTCTTCACGTAAAATACAAGTATTAAAGTTATATAAAACAATACCAGTAAAATTGTCTTTAGTTGCATATTTTAAGTCAATAACTAATGTATTATCAATATCTAGTACATTAACAAAACCATTTATTTTTTTAATTGAAGTTGGTTTTGTAATATTAGCAGTATTAGTTGTCAATTTACTTAAATTTTTATTTGATTGAATTGGTGTACTGATATTTTTATTTTCTATAATATTGGTTGTTTTGCTATCAGAGCAGCTAATTAGAATAGAAGAAAAAATAAAAACTATAAAAAGTAATTTTACATATCTCATAACGCAATCTCCATGTATTAATGATTTAACACTCATTATAAAATTTATCATTATTTTATTATAAATATTTTTACAAATCAACCCAAAAGTTTATTAAAACAAAAATAAAATAGGAATAACTGGTTTACAGTTAGATATTCATCTAATATAATTATATTAGATGAATATTAATGAGGTGGTTTTATGAATAAATTAGACAAATATATAATAGATAATACTAATTTTTTATATAATCCATGTTTGGAATTTGCCTGTGCATTTAATACTATCGGAAACTTGAAATATCTAAAGAAACTATCTGAGGATTTAAATTACAATATACCAGAAGAGGATATGATTTTGTTTGATAAAATGTATAATTCAATGACAAAGCATATGAAAAATGAAATGGAATATTTTAATGGGATATACATGATGGGGGTGGTATTAGTCGCATATATATCAGACTATGAACCTTTTAATGATGTGAAAGCATTATTAGATTTTATTGAAAAATCAGATGAGACTATATTTTTCAATTACCTTGGTGGTGGATATATATCAGAATATGAGTCTTCGTTGCACGAAAAGTGGGATGAGGTAAACAAAGATATAAACAAAATGCTTGAATATATAAAGAATATTGAAATTGACAATAAAGAAATAAAAGAGAGAATAGTAGACTGCTTTGTGAATCATGATGAAACAAAACAAAGGTTATGCTTTTTGTTTAGAAATTTTTATGAAAAGGTGTATAAACAATATGAAGAACAAGTAAAGGATAAATGCCATAGGGGAATTGGGTTATACAAAGAAATTTTGCTTAAAAATCCTAAAGAATTCATGGATAAGTATTTGCTTGAGTTTTTTAAAGTAGAGGGAGACAATTGGGACTATAAGATAAATATCCATGTTAGTTTGTTTAAAGAAGTGTATTTTTGGGTTATAAATATGCATGATTATAAAGAGAAAAGAGGATGGGTGATACTAGGATTAAATACAAAGGATATTGTTTATAAAAAGCAACTAAATGAACATATAGAAAATTTTTTAAAGGCATTGTCTGATCCAAGGAGAATAAAAATAATAAAACTTCTATCTAAAAGACCACATTATGGTTATGAAATTGCATCTATATTAGAACTTACTCCTGCTACAGTAAATCACCATATGAATTTCTTGTTTGATGCAGATATTATTAGCATAAATAAATTTGATAACAAAGTATATTTTGAATTAAAACATGAGAAAGTAAAAGAGTTATTTAGAGAAACAGAAAAAATGTTGCTTAATAATGATTAATTTTATTGGGGGAATGAGTAATGGATAATAACATGGAATTAAAAACTACTACAACTACAAATAGTTTATATAAAAACAAAAATTTTATATTATTATTTCTTGGTAAGCTAGTTTCCCAAGTAGGTGATGTTATATATAACATGGCTATAGGTTGGTATATATTAACCATAACACAGTCTGCCATTCAAATGTCATTTTATATGGCATTTGGAACAATAGTATATGTATTGTGTGGGCCTTTTGGTGGAGTAATTGCAGATAGATTAAATAGAAAATGGTTGATGGTTTGGATGGACATTATAAGAGGTGTAACTGTTGCTATAATTGGTTTAATAATGTTTTTGGGGATAGAATCAATTTGGCTTTTATATATTGCATCATTTGTTTTGAGTATATGTGGAGCAATTTTTGTACCTTCATCAAATGCATTGGTTCCTAATATAGTGGAGCAAGAACACTTAACAAAGGCTAATTCAATGGCTGGCTCTGTAAATAGCATTTCAAATATTGTAGGACTTGTTGTAGGTGGGGTGTTATATGCTTTTTTAGGTATTAAATTTATTTTTATTTTAAATTCTGTTTCATATATTTTAAGTGGGATTTCTGAAATATTTATTGAATATAAACATAATATTGTAATGAATCATCAAGAAAGAAGACATTTTGTAAGAGAGCTAGTTGACACATATAAGTATTTAAAAAGCGAAAGAGGTTTATTTATAATAATGTGGCTAGGAACTTTATTTAATTTTATCCTAGTTCCATTATTTGCAGTTTTTATGCCTTATATATACAATCAAATACTAAAAACAAGTGCACTAGAGTATTCTTATGTAGGGGCAGCAGAGTCAATAGGTTTTATTATAGGAGCAATAATAATATCATCATTACCTCAAAGAGATAAGGTAAGTGGATATTTGAAGATTGGTATGGTTGCTTTTAGTTTGCTTATTTTTAATATATATTTGTTTATGAATTTTTATATTAAAAACGTTATACCAATAAGGGGAGTAATAATTTCATTTACAGTTATTTCTTTATTACTCGGCACGTTTAGTTCAATTATTAATATTCCTCTTGGTGTTTTGATTCAAAGAAAAATTCCAAACGAACTTTTAGGAAAAGCATCGTCACTACTTAATACACTTTTAATGGCTGCTATGCCAATTGGAATGGTTGTAGGTGGTACTTTGGCAGATTTATTTCCAATGAATATACTTGTATTTTCTATTGCAATAATAGTAGCAATATTAACAGTATATATATTCTTTCAAAGAGATTTGGCACAAGTTTAATCTAATAGATTTGAACTTAACAAATATAATGTGTATACTAAATATAAAATGAGTATTGGAGGTAAATAACAAATGATAAAGGTTGTTGCTTTTAATGGAAGCCCAAGACAAGAGGGAAACACATATCATGCAATAAAATTAGTTGCAGAAGAACTACAAAAAGAAGGAATAGAAGTTGAGATAGTTCATGTTGGCAATAAGCTCATTAGAGGCTGTCTTGCATGTGGAATGTGTTATAAAAATAAGAATGAAAAATGTGTGATAGATGATGAAGTTAATGAGTGGATTCAAAAGATGAAGGAGGCAGATGGCATAATTCTTGGTTCTCCAGTACATTATTCTTCAATATCTGCTACAATGAAGGCCTTTTTAGATAGAGCATTTTATGTTGCATCAGCAAATGGAGGATTTTTAAGACATAAGGTTGGAGCATCACTTGTGGCAGTTAGACGTTCAGGTGGAGTTACAACATTTAACCAATTAAACAACTATATCAACTATGCAGAAATGATTATGCCTTCAACAAACTATTGGAACGTTATTCATGGCACAAAACCAGGCGAGGTATTGCAGGATGAAGAGGGAGTACAAATAATGAGGGTTTTAGGTAAAAATATGGCATATGTATTAAAGCTAATTGAAAATGGTAAAGGAGAAGTTGAAGTACCTGAAAAAGAAAAGAAGGTATATACTAACTTTATAAGATAAGTTTAAAAAGTGGCATCGGTTAAAGAGGAGCCACTTTTTAAATAAATTTAATATTAGCACAATGGTTGCAGTTATTGATTAATGAACCTATCCATGATAGAATTATGTCGTATTTTGTATAAAGGGAGGATTATCATGGATAGTAATCAAACACAAAATGTAAAAATTACTGTTTCAGAACCAGCAGGTCTTGGATTATTTGGACTAGCTATGGTTACTCTAGTAGCATCATCACAAAAGTTAGGATGGACTGAAGGACTATCATTTGTAATTCCATGGGCAATATTTTTAGGAGCTTTTGCTCAGCTATATGCATGTCTTATGGACACAAAGAGAAACAACATATTTGGTGCAACTGCTTTTGGAGGATATGCATTCTTCTGGTTTGCTGTTGCAATGTCATGGTTAATTAAGCTTGGATTCTTTGGAGAAGCTCTAGCTAAGAATGTAGATGGAAAGCAACTTGGATTTGCATTTTTAGGGTACTTAATATTTACAATTTACATGACAATAGGTTCAATGGAAACAAACAAAGTGCTATTATTCATATTTATATTCATAGACTTTTTATTTATTGGACTTACATTAAATGCGTTTGGAATCGCTGCAGAGTTTTCACATAAATTAGCTGCTTGGTCAGAGCTTATTATTTCAATGCTTTCATTCTATGGTTCAGCAGCTACTGTATTAAATCATCATTTTGGACGTGAGTTTTTACCAACAGGTAAGGCTTTAGGAATATTCAAGAAGTAATTTAAAGGCTATCTCATATTGAGATAGCCTTTAATAATTGGTGAATAATGTCTATAAATTTTTATTATTTTTAAGTTGATTGTAATAATTTATTGAAATAAAATATATAGAGTGATACTAATTTTATTTGTTTTTAGGGGGATATGTATGTCAGATATCATGTTAAACAATTTTGAAACTCAAGAGGTTGTAGTTGTTACAAGAAAAAATGAACGCAAAAGAAGAAGAGAACAACAAAGACGCAGGAAAAAGAGAAAATTGTTAAGGGCATTATATTTATCTTTATTTGTTATTTTTTTATTATATTCAAGTGTAGCTTTTATTGACATTCCTTATATTTCACAGCTAAGAGATGTCTACATTGAAACTGCAATGACAACAGCTGATCACAAATGGCTTGCAACTTTGTTTTTTCCAGATTCTCTCATAAAAAGGGTAATGAACAACAAAGTAAATAATTTAGATACAGTAGCAATAACAGATATAAAAAAAGACGTAATAGACGAAACAGATAATTCTACTGAACATAATAAAGATATATTAAATCAAAAAGGATTAAATGTAGGGGATAAGGATTATGCAGGTAATAAGATTGTTGTAAACGATATTGAGCAGGGGATAATTATATCTGAGGTAACAGGTCCTACTTTTAAAGGTAGAATAGCTTTAATTGATGATCCAAGCAGGGTGTTTATAGGAACAACTGATAGAAAAGGTGTTTCTGGTAGATATATATTAGATATGCTGAAACTTCACAATGCTGTATTAGGTGTTAATGCAAGTGGTTTTGATGATCCAAATGGAAAAGGTAGCGGGGGTAAGGTTGTTGGATTATCATATTCAAATGGAGAAAAATGGGGAACTTATACTCCAAGCTATGGAACAGTTGCATTTGATAAAGATAATAGGCTTGTTGTAGGTGGAATAAATGATTGGGATAAATATAATATTCGTGATGGAGCACAGTTTTCACCAGCACTAATAAGCCAAGGCAAAAAAATAATAAAAGGTTCTGCAGGATGGGGTCTTCAACCAAGAACAGTTATAGGACAAAGAGCAGATGGAGTAGTTATGTTTTTAGTAATAGACGGAAGACAACCAGGCCACAGTATAGGGGCAACAATGGAGGATTGTGCAAATGTTCTTTTATCCTACGGTGCGGTTACTGCTGGGGCGTGTGATGGAGGTTCATCTTCAATTATGGGCTATAATGACAAAATAATGACTAAGTGTTCATCACCATCAAAGGTGGGAAGACTTTTACCTAATGCATTTTTGGTAAAAAGAAAATAGCATTAAACTTGTTGAGATTTTGTGATAAGAGTATAATAAAAAGAGAATTTACCTATTGTAAAATAAGCAAACTAAGTATAAAATCAATTATTGGTGCGTTGTAAACCATAAAGTTTTGTAATTTAATCAGCGGCAGAAATCTCCACTTTTATTAGTGGTTGATGAATGCCGTTTTACTAATAAAACAAATTCTTATTATACTAAAGATAAGACAGGAGGAATGAAATGAAGAAGGGACAAGAATACGTTTTAGAAATAGTTGAAACAGAATTTCCAGGTTATGGTGTAGCATATTATGAAGACAATAAAGTTTTAATAAAGGGTGCTCTTCCAGGGGAAAAGGTGCTTGCAAGGGTAACAAAGAAAAAAACTAAGGTCGAAGCAAAAACTGTTGAGGTATTAGAAGAGGTTGATTATAAAATAGAGGCACCTTGTCCTGTTTTTGATATATGTGGTGGATGTACACATCAATTCATCGACTATGAAAAGCAATTAGAGCTAAAAGAACAGCAGGTTTTAAAGCTTTTAAAGGATGCTGGGATAGATGGCTTTGAATACGAAGGAATTATATCAAGCCCTAAGGTGTTTGAATATAGAAACAAGATGGAATTTACATTTGGAGACTACGAAAAGGGCGGAGAACTAGAACTAGGTCTTCACACACCGGTTAAAAGAAATGCAATAGTATCTACTACAACATGTCTATTAATTGATAAGGATTTTAGAAGTATTTTAAAGACAACTTTAGACTATTTTAGGTCAAAAAATATTCCACATTACAACTTAATGAAACATGAAGGATACCTTAGACACCTTGTTATTAGAAAAGCACAAAAAACAGGTGAAATATTAATAAATATTGTTACAACTTCACAGATGGAATTTAATCTTGAAGAATATAAGTCACTTTTAACTAATATTACATATGATGGAGTTTTAACAGGTATTATACATACTGTTAATGACAATTTATCTGATACAGTTAAGGCAGATAAAGTAGAAATCCTTTATGGAAGGGATTATATTATTGAAGAATTAATGGGGTTAAAATTTAAAATATCACCTTATTCATTCTTCCAAACTAATACATTAGGGGCAGAAAAGCTTTATTCATGTGTTAGAGACTTTATGAGCGATGCAGACAATAAAGTAGTATTTGATCTTTATTGCGGAACAGGAACAATAGGACAAATTGTTGCTTCTAATGCTAAAAAAGTAATTGGAGTTGAATTAATAGAAGAGGCAGTTCATGCAGCAAATAACAATGCAAAGTTTAATGGGCTAGATAATTGTACATTCATAGCTGGTGATGTAAAAGAGATTATAAAAACTATAAACGAAAAGCCAGATATAATTATATTAGACCCACCAAGACCAGGAGTTTCACCAGAAGCATTAAAATATGTTATAGATTTTAATCCAAATGAAATAATATATGTTTCATGCAATCCAAAAACATTAGTTGAAAACTTAAAACAATTAAAGGAAAGTGGATATGTAATTAAAAAACTAAAGGCTGTTGACATGTTCCCACACACACCACACGTTGAGTGCGTTGCACTTATTGAGAGGGAATAGTAGTTTATATCCTAATCACACACTGACAATGAACATGCAGGTGTATTTGCTGATAGAGGCCGTCACTACAGATAACAGACTAGAGTTTCAAAGAATGCTTAATCTTGCAAGAGAAGGGAAAATAGATTTAATAATTACTACATCTATCTCAAGATTTGCAAGAAATACAGCAATAATGCTTCAAGTAGTAAGAGAACTAAAAGATATTGGTGTAGAAATAGAATTCCAAAAAGAGAATATAACAAATTTCCCTAATTAACAAATATATAAATTTGTGATAAAATTATAATTAGAGATAATAAAGTATAACTTTATTATGTATAGAAGGGAAAGTATAGGTTACTAAAGATTAAACAATAATTTGTACAATTAAACCATACTCATCTGAATTTTAGTGAAGTAATTTTGCATAAAGTTATTCATAATTAAATGATAAAGTTAATATATATTAGTAACTGAAAAATATAAAGGTGATGGGGTTCACCGTTAATGCTTTAAGCTAATGACTCCTATAAACAGTGTAATAGTTCACATGTTTATAGGAGTTTTTATTTTTGTTATATATGAGACATATAAAAATTATATCAGTATGTTTTCAATGGGAGATGAAAGCATGAAAAAATATTTTTTTATAGGATTTGGTGGAGCATTGGGGGCAATATTAAGATTTTTAATTGAATATGTACAAATATCTAATCATATTGTAAATCTACCAATAAATACATTAGTAATAAATACAGTAGGTAGTTTTGTACTGGCTATGACATATTCAATTGCTTATGAAGCAAATGAAAATCTTAAATTAGCAATTACAGTGGGATTTTTGGGGGCTTTTACTACATTCTCAACTATGTGTAAAGAAGCAGTAAAACTAATTAATAATGGACAGTTTTATTATTCGATATTTTATTTGTTTATTTCGGTGGCACTTGGTCTAGGAATGGCTTACTTAGGAAATATAACAGGTAAAAATATAGCTATTACTATAATTTCAATTAAAAATAATAGATTGGAAATAGCAAGTGATTATAACTTAGAAGAAGGGGATGAAATATAAATGCAGTATCTATTAGTTGGTATAGGTGGAGCATTAGGTAGTCTTGTAAGATATAATTTAGGTAAAATAATTTCTTCGAAGTTTAAGAACATATTTCCTGTATCTATATTTATTATAAATATAACTGGGGCAATGCTGCTTGGATTAGTAAGTAGTATAGGAGTGAAAAATAACCTATATCTATTATTAGCTGATGGTTTTTTAGGTGCTTATACAACCTTTTCAACTTTTAT
>JAOAFH010000167.1 GCA_026416355.1 Clostridiales bacterium
GACACGATGAACAAGGAAGGAAACATAAACTTTATAATGTATTATAGATACTTTATAAAGTTTTATAAGTTTTCTGTAACGGAGATTAGGACTATGAAAAAGAAATATAGTAGTGATAAAGCAGTCTTTTGGTTGTTCGTAACTCCTGCATTATTTGCATTTATTATGGTAGTAATAATACCTTTTTTCATGGGGCTTTACTATTCATTAACTGATTGGACAGCAGTAGCAGGACTTAAACCTAATTGGGTAGGATTTAAAAATTATACCAATGTTTTTTCAGACTATAAATTTAAATACTCACTAATAAGAACAATTGTTTTTACGCTATTGAGTGTTGTATCTATAAACGTTGTTGCACTTACATTTGCAATTTTAGTAACTAGAGAGATTAAATTTAAAAACTTTTACAGAGCAGGATTTTTCATACCAAATCTAATAGGTGGATTAGTTTTAGGTTATATTTGGCAATTTATATTTAAAAGCGTAGTTCCAGCAATAGGTGGTGCCCTAGGTATAAATAAAATAGCAGAACTTTTAATACTATCAGACCCTAATTTAACATTGTTTGGACTTGTATTTGCATTTACTTGGCAATATGCAGGGTATATTATGATGATTTATGTTGCGGCACTTTTAAATGTTCCACAGGAGTTATTAGAGGCTGCATCAATAGATGGGGCAAACTTCTGGCAAAGACTAAAGAACATAACAATTCCTATGATTGCCCATGCATTTACAATAACTACATTCCTTACATTAGTTAACTCATTTAAGCAATATGATATTATAGTTGCCCTAACAAGTGGTGGACCAACTGCAATGTATAATGGCAATGTTGTTAATTCCACTGAACTTTTAGCAGTTCATATATATAACGTTGCATTTAAATATAACAAGATGGCTGAAGGTCAAGCAAGAGCTATTATATTCTTTATAATGCTTTCAGTAGTATCAATTGCTCAAGTTTATTATAACAAGAAAAGTGAGGTTGAAATGTAATGGTATCAAAAAAAAGACTTACAGAGGTCTTGTTGCAAATATTAACATTAGCCCTTTTTCTAATAACAATATTTCCGTTTTTTATAGTTGTTATTAACTCAGCTAAATCCTCATTAGAGATAGTTACAAACCCAATTAAATTTCCAGATAAATGGGCACAGTTATTTAGTAATATTAAAACCATATGGACTAGCCCAAATATAAAATATGCATCAAGTGTCTACACTTCAGTTATAGTAACTGTATTTTCATTAATTACTATTTCACTATTTTCATCTATGGCTGCTTGGGTATTAGTTAGAAGAAAATCAAAGCTATCAAACTTTATTTTCTTGCTATTTGTAAGTGGACTAATAATTCCATTCCAAGTGGTTATGTTCCCATTAGTTTCATTCTTTAGAATGATTAATGAAGCCATAGGACTACCAATGCTTAGAACATATCATGGTATGATTTTCTCATACATTGGCTTTGGAGCACCACTTGCGGTATTTATGTTCCATGGATTTATTAAAACAATTCCACTTGAACTTGAAGAGGCAGCATGGATAGATGGATGCTCAAGGGCACAAATATATTTTAAGATTATATTACCAATTCTAAAACCAATTATAGTTACAATCTCAATTTTAAATGCAATATGGATATGGAACGACTTTTTGCTACCATCTTTAATTCTTGGAGTAGGACAAGATATTCAAACAATACCACTTGCAATTGCAGCATTTGCAGGTTCGTTCGTTAAAAAGTGGGATTTAATAATGACAGCAGTTCTAATGGCTGCAGCACCAATTGTAGTTGGATTCTTAATTGGACAAAAGCACATTATAAAGGGAATGGTATCAGGCTCAATTAAATAACCTCTCAGTATAAAAACAAGTAAACAAATGGTGATAAACACCATTTGTTTACTTGTTAAATAATTTTATTAGTTTAATCATAATATCGATATTGACAAAATGGATAAAGCTATGATACTTTGAATTTAAGAAAAGCTTTTCGTGAGGTAGATATTATGAGTTTAAACATCAAAGATATAGCAAAATTAGCTGGAGTCTCTCCTGCTACGGTATCAAGGGTAATAAATAATTCTGGTAATGTAAATGAGGAAAATAAAGAAAGGGTGCTTAAGGTTTTAGAGGAAACAGGATATAAGCCAAATGCCTTAGCAAGAGGACTTATACATAAAAAAACCAATACCCTTGGTATAGTTGTACCAGATATATCAAACATTAATTTTTCTGAATTTGTAAAGGGAATTGAAAACCAAGCAAGAAGTTATGACTATAACATAATTCTTACTACTTCAGAGAACAATTTCAACAAAGAAGTAGAATGTTTTGAAATGTTTAAAGAGAAAAGAGTAGACGGAATTATTTTTTCAGGAACAAGATTTACAGAAAAACATAAATCAGAACTAGATAATTCTACAATACCTTTTTTGGTGTTTGGGCAAAATTTTGAACATGAAAAAATAATTTCAATAAATATTAATAATCAAAAAGCAGCATACGATGCAACTAAACTACTATTCTCAAAGGGTGCAAAAAACATTGCTATGATTGGTGGGCCACTTTGGGATAGGGCAGCAGGATATGACAGATTTATGGGCTTTTTAAGTGCATCCGTTGAAAGAGGTTTAAAGCCAAATGAGCTTATATATGAAGAAGGAGATTTTACCATAAAATCTGGCTACAACTTAATGAAGGCAATACTAAATAAGAAAAAGATAGATGCTATTTTAGCTGCAAATGATTTTATGGCACTTGGTGCTATAAAGTGTTTAGCTGATTTAGGATATAGTGTTCCAAATGAAGTTCAGGTTATGGGATTTGACGATAATATAATTGCTGAAATATATAACCCATCGCTTACAACTGTAAAAATTAATTTTTATGAAGCAGGAAAAATAGCTGCAAAAGCAATAATAGATAAAATAAATAAATTAAAAGTTGATAAATATATAGAGTTAAAGTATGAGCTGGTGATAAGAAAAAGTACCATATAATTTTTTTTACACCTTCAAGAAAAGCTTTTCATAAAATTGAATTTTAATAATCTTCAATAAAAATAAGACGTTAGACAAAGGTGGGAGTGGGATGTTTAATATAAATGACGTTATAGATTTTAAACAAAAAGACTTTGACCTATTAACAATAGGTGAATTATTGATAGATATGATCTCAACAAATTTTGATGATAATACAAATTGTAATACTTACACTAGGCATTTTGGGGGCTCACCTTCAAATATAGCTATTAATACAAAGAAAATGGGAATAAATTCAATAACTGCATCATGTGTAGGGAATGATGGGTTAGGTGATTTTTTAGTAGAAAAATTAAATAGTGAAGGAATGGATACATCACTAGTGGAACGCTCTAAATATCCAACAAGTATGGTTGTAGTTACAAGGTCTAAGGGTACACCAATACCTATATTTTATAGAGGTGCAGATTATAAAATTAGTTTTACAAAAGGTTTAGAAGATACAATTAAAAATTCAAAAATAGTACATTTTTCATCTTGGCCAATATCAAAAAAGGAGTCTAGAACAACCATAGAAAAAGCGATCGAGTTAGCAAAACAAAGTAAAACATTGATAGGTTTTGATCCAAATTATCATAAAGATTTATGGGATGAAAATGAAGATGGAAAAGGATATATTAAGTCAATAATCAAACATGTTGATTTTATAAAACCGTCAGAGGATGATGCTGAAAGATTGTTTGGAAATGATATCCCAGAAAATCAAATAAGAAAGTTTTTAGATTTAGGAGCAAAAATCGTGGTTATGACATTGGGAAAAGATGGTGTTTTAGTTTCGGATGGAGTAAATCTAAAAAAGTTTAACACTTTGGCAACGGAAGTACAAGATACAACAGGTGCAGGAGATGCATTTTGGTCTGGATTTTATACAGCACTAATAAAAGAGAGAACCATTTTAGATGCTGTAAAAGTTGGACTTGCTGCAAGTGCTTTTAAGTTAAAATATATTGGTGCAATATCACCAATGCCAATATATGAAGAACTAATAAAACAGTTTAATGTATAGGAGGTAGCTATGAGAGTTGCATTTATAAACCCACAAGGCAATTTTGATAATAATGATAGTTATTGGACGCAACATCCTGATTTTGGTGGACAACTTGTTTATGTAAAAGAAGTAGCATTGGCACTTGGAGAGATGGGCATAGATGTTGATATTATTACTAGAAAAATTGTAGACGATGGATGGCCTGAATTTTCTAGGGAAGTAGAAATTTATCATGGCAACCCTAATGTAAGAGTAGTTAGAATTTCTTTTGGTGGAGATAAATTTCTTCCAAAAGAAGAACTATGGCCATATCTTGCAAATGAATTTGTTAATGGAATAGTTGATTTTTATAAAAAGGAAAATACAAAACCAGATGCAATAACAACCCATTATGCAGATGGTGGACTTGTTGGAGCAATATTATCTAATTTATTTGATGTTCCATTTACTTTCACAGCACATTCCCTTGGTGCGCAAAAGATGGACAAACTAGGAGTTAATAAAGATAACTTTGATGAGTTTGAAAAAAGATTTAAATTCTCAAAGAGAATTTTTGCAGAAAGAATATCCATGAATAGGTCTTGTGTAAATATAGTTTCAACAGATCAAGAAAGGTTTAATCAATACAGTCACAAATATTATAGTGGTGCTGTTGATGTTAATGATAATAATAAGTTTAAGGTAATTGCCCCTGGGGTAAATACAAAGGTATTTACCTATGAGTATCAAGAGGATGATGATAAAGCTAAAGAATATATATATAAATATTTAAAAAGGGATGTATCAGAAGATAGATTAAACCTACAATATATAGTTTTGTCATCAAGATTTGATAAAAAGAAAAACCATAAAGGAGCTGTTTTAGCTTTTGCAAAGAATAAAGAATTACAAAAGAAGGCTAATCTAGTGATAGTTTTAAGAAATGTAGAAAATGCATTTGAAGATTATTCAAATTTAAATCAAGAAGAAAAAGAAATTATGGACGAATTAATGGCTATAATAAAGGAATACAACCTTTATGGAAAAGTAACTATGTTCCCAATCAATGGTCAAAAGCAGCTTGCATCAGCATATAGAGTGTTTAGCAGTTTGAAATCTGTATTTTGCTTAACAGCCCTATATGAACCATTTGGACTAGCTCCAATTGAGGCAATGTATGCAGGTCTGCCAGCAGTAGTTACTAAAAATGGAGGAACATTAGAAACAGTAGATAAAGGGAAATATGGAGTTGTGGTTGATCCTGAAAATCCAGAAGACATAGCACAAGGTATTATGAAGGCACTAGAAAATTTTGATGCATTTAAAAAGTTTGGAATAGAGAGAGTAGAATCAAAATTCACTTGGAAGGCAACAGCAAATGGGTATCTTGAAGCAATAGAGAATGCAATTAGAAAAAGAGAAAGAATATCAAGCTTTTATTATGCAAGAGAAAATGAAGACCACTTAATAGGAAAAATGAAAGGATTGTTAGGTGAATAAAAATGGCATAAATAAGTTCCACTAAGGTTGCCTTAGTGGAACTTATTTTACTTTGTAATTACTGTACCTGTTTGTCCTTTTAGAGCTTCTCTTGCTTTTTCAAGTGATGTAATTATAGCCTTTCTTCCTTCCTTTGAGTTAGCAAACATCATAGCTGCCTTTACCTTTGGAAGCATTGAACCAGGAGCAAAATGTCCTTCTTCAATATATTGTTCAGCTTCTTTAACTGTTAATGTACTTAAATTCTTTTGATCTGGCTTGTTGAAGTTTATAGCAACTTTTTCAACAGCAGTAAGGATAACTAGTTCATCTGCATCAAGAAGTTCTGCAATTTTTTCTGATGCAAGGTCTTTGTCAATAACAGCTGCAACTCCTTCTAATGTTCCATCTTCGTTCATTACTACAGGAACACCACCACCACCAACAGTTATAACTACATGTCCAGCTTCTACAAGAGTTTTAACTATTGGTTCTTCAACAACAGCTATTGGCATTGGTGATGCAACAACACGTCTCCAACCACGGCCTGCATCTTCCTTCATAACATAGCCTTTTTCAGCCATTAAAACCTTAGCTTGTTCTTCTGTGAAGAATGAACCAACTGGTTTAGTTGGATTTTTAAAACCAGGGTCATTTTTATCAACTACAACTTGTGTAACAACAGCCGCAACTGATTTTTTAATATCTCTCTTTATCATTTCTTCTCTAATTGCTTGTTGAAGGTGATATCCGATATAACCTTGGCTCATTGCACCACATTCTGGGAATGGCATTACAGGTTTTGAATTATCTTGAGCATTAGCTGCTTCATATGTTGCAACTATTTGTCCAACTTGTGGACCATTTCCATGTGCAATAATAACCTCATGACCATCTTCTATTAAATCAACTATTGCCTTTGCAGTATGATGACATGTTTCAAGTTGTGCTTCTGCTGATATATCCTTTGGATTAGCTTGAAGTGCATTACCACCTAAAGCTACTACTATTCTTGCCATATAAAAATCCCCCTATCTATTAGCTTTTTAATATTTTGATTTGGCCATTTAACCTAAGTTGCCGCCATTAATTTGGCGGCCAACTAGGTTAAATATTTATTTGAGGAAATAACAGTTTTATTATAGAGTAGCAACCATAACAGCCTTTATTGTATGCATTCTGTTTTCAGCTTCATCAAATACAACTGAGTGTCTGCTTCTAAATACTTCATCAGTAACTTCTCTAATATCAAGTCCCATTTTTTCCTTAGCGTCTTTTGCCATCTTAGTTTCAAAGTCGTGGAATGATGGTAAGCAGTGCATGAATATTACATCTGGGTTTTCAGTTGCATTTAGCATTTCCATAGTTACTCTAAATGGAGTAAGTAGTCTAACTCTTTCAGCTAGTTGAGCTTCTTCACCCATTGATGCCCAAACGTCTGTATAGATTACATCAGCTCCCTTGATTGCTTCAATGTTGTCTGATACTTCAATTACTGCACCTGTTTGTTTTGCAACTTCACGAACATTTTCAAGAACATCCTCAGCTGGCCATAATTCCTTTGGTCCGTATGCAACAAAGTGCATTCCTAATTTTGCACATCCATACATCCAAGCATATGACATGTTGTTTCTAGTATCTCCAACAAATACAACCTTTACTTTGTTAAGTGGTTTTGCAACGTGTTCTTCAATTGTTAGAAGGTCTGCTAAAATTTGAGTAGGGTGGTCAACATCTGTTAAACCATTCCATACTGGAACTCCTGAATATTTTGCTAGATCTTCAACAACCTTTTGATCAAATCCTCTGTATTCAATACCATCATAGTATCTTCCAAGAACCTTAGCTGTGTCTTCTAATGATTCCTTTTTACCCATTTGTGAGCTATTTGAATCAAGGAAAGTAACATGTGCACCTTCATCAAGTGCTGCTACTTCAAAGGCACATCTTGTTCTAGTTGAAGTCTTTTCAAATAGAAGAACTATATTCTTTCCAGCAAGTACATTGTTTCTTATTCCAGCTCTTTTCTTAGCCTTTAAATCGTGGGATAAATCTAATAAGTATCTAATTTCCTCTGGAGTGAAATCCATAAGTGTTAAAAAGCTTCTTCCTTTTAAATTAACTGGCATAATTAATTTCCCCTTTCTATGTAAAAAATATTTTTATACTTATCTTAAATTTTCTCTGTATAGTGGCATGCTCATACATCTTGGGCCTCCACGTCCACGAGAAAGTTCAGAACTTGGTATTGTAAGAACCTTAATTCCTTTTTTATCTAATATTTCATTAGTAACATAGTTTCTTTCGTAAGTAACAACTACACCTGGTGCAATTGCTAGAGTATTTGAACCATCATTCCATTGTTCACGTCCAGCTACTATAAAGTCGCCACCACCGCATTTTATAAGTTCAACAGAATCTACATTTAAAGCATCCTTTAATATATCTTCTAATGGGCTAGTGTTGTGTTTGAACTTAAGAGTATCATTTGCACCTCTTGTAACTTCATAAACACTAAGTGGTCCTTCAATTGCAGGGTGAATTGTAAACTTATCATAGTCAACCATAGTAAATACTGTGTCTAGATGCATAAATGCTCTACACTTTGGAATTTCAAAAACAAGAACCTTTTCATATCCTGAATTGCTACTGAATAAATTCTTTGCAACTATTTCAATTGCTTCAGGAGATGTTCTTTCGCTACAACCAATAGCTACAACTTTATCGGATAGAACAAGCTCGTCTCCACCTTCAATTGAGAATGGCATTGTTCTGTCGTACCAAAGAGGTACCTCTGCGGTTCTAAAGTCCTTATGATATTTATGAATATATTTTAAGAGTAGTGTTTCACGGCGTCTTGCTTCAGTTTGCATTCTATTTAATGTAATACCATTGCCAATAGATGCACCTGGGTCACGAGTAAAGTATAGGTTTGGCATTGGATCTAGATAGAATGGATATTCATCTTGCATTAGATCTGCAAGAGAAGTTGCTTCTTTAACCTCAACCTCTTCTTTTCTAATACCTGCCATAATCTTGTCTACCATTTCACGAGTAGGCATTGAAAGTAAATATTCCATTAAAGTTTCCTTTAAACTTGGAGAATATATTTTACTTTCATGAAGCATTTCTTCTAAAAATTCTATTTTTGCATTTTTATCTTCAAGAGCTGATGCTGAAAGCTCCTCAAGGTAAACAACTTCAACACCATTTTCACGAAGAACCTCTGCAAATCTATCGTGTTCTTTTTGAGCTATTTTTAAATATGGGATATCATCAAATAGAAGTCTTCCGAGATATTCAGGTACTAAGTTTTCAACTTCATTACCAGGCCTGTGAAGAAGAACTTTTTTTAGTTTTCCAATCTCGGAGGTTACGTTAATTAGATTGCTCATAATCTTTCCCCCCTAGTTAGTTTTTGCAATTTTTGTTGCATCCACCTTACAGTATTCATTATACATTTCATGCATAAAAAACGTAAAACTGCAAAAGTGAGCAAAATTGACTGAATTTACTCAAAATTTTCTTTTATACAAACAATAACTCGATTATTCTCGAATATACTAATAATTTTGAAAATTTTAAAGAGTTATGCAAATTGATGAAAGTTTAAACATTTTATTTGTATAGAACGTAATAAATATACACGCAAATACTTGATTGTTACAAAAAGTTATGAATTTTATTCAAGATTTTAGAAAAATATATGAATAAATATTGTAAAAATGAATAAAACTTGCATATTAAAGAGTATAACCAAGAACAAAAGAGAAAATTCAGTAAATTCATAAAATAATTTGTCAAAACTTTGTCTAAACAGTTTTATACAGTGTTTGCATAAAAAATGTATAATGTATAAACTAAAGCTGAAAATA
>JAOAFH010000183.1 GCA_026416355.1 Clostridiales bacterium
CATTTTCAATATATGGAGCTAAAACTTTATTGTATCCTTCTTTAATCATTTTCGTATTGTAGTCATTCTCTGCGCCATTTACCACAAAAATATTTCCATAACTTATTTTCTTCAATATCCCCTCTGCCATAAGTTCTCCTACTCTTACATTATCAAAACTTATGTAAAGATCTACATTTGAATTCAAAACAAGTCTATCATAGGAGATAACAGGCACTCCCCTTTCCCTTGCCATCTGAACTGCACTTTGTGCCTTTATATAATCATTAGGAACAATAAGAAGTACATCTATTCCTTCATCTAATAGATATTTAACTTGATTTAACTGGTCTTGGTCATCATTGTTTGCATTTTGAACTATAATTTCTGCATCATATTCTCTTGCCTTTGCCATTAGAATATCTCTATCCTTTACCCATCTTTCTTCCTTTAGTGTCCCTAGAGCAAATCCTATTCTTATCTTCTTTTTTTCAGTTTTATTTTCATCCTTTGACATCAAGTACACATAGGGCTTATAAAACTTTATAAAAATTAAAGCTATTTGTATTATTAGAAGAAGTAGTAGTGCAACCAATATAGAATTTCTTAAAAACCTATCTTTAACCAACAAAATCACCCCTTAATCTACTTGAAGCCCTATATTCTGTTGGAGTCATTCCAGTTATCTTTTTAAATGTTTTACAGTAATAATTAGGATCATTATATCCTATCTCTTGGCATATTTCCTTTATGCTCATATTTTTGCTTACTAGTAGCTGCATAGATTTTTCAATCCTAAGTTCAGTTAAATAATCTGAAAATCCTTTTCCTATTTCATTTTTAAATATTTTACTTAAATAATGATAACTAATATTAACATGCTGTGCTGCATCTTGAAGTGATATGTCCTCTTTATAATTTTTATTTACAAACTCTAAAACTTTTGAAATAATATCATCAACATGTTCCTGCTTTCTGTTTTGAATTTCATAGGATATTTCTGAAAGATATTGTAGAAAGCTTTTTCTTATTTCATTAATATTTTCTTCTTTTAAAACTGTTATAATGAAATTCTGTTTTAATATACTTAAATTTTCCACCTTATATGGTATTACTTTATCTAAACTAAAAGCCAATTCTATAAGTTTTGTTTTTATTTTATAAATATCATCTATATATGCATTGCTTAACCAAACATATAAAGATTTAAAAACTTCCTTCGCACCATTTAGATCTCCTGTAACAATGCAATTTAAAAATGCAGTTTCAAGGTTCCAAGGATATACATCTTTACTATGTATATTGGGAGTTATATCTTCATAAAATACAATAGTTTGTCCATTATTAATAGAAGATGCAATGTACGCCTCATTACATGACTTATTAAAGTTCTCTATGCTATAATTTCTGCCAATGCCTATTCTATATTTTACATTAGTTGCTCCCCTTATTTTTTCTTCTAATTTCTTTGCAATTTCAACAGATTTGTATCTAATAAAATCATCATCCTCATCAGTTGGAATAAATGCAACAATCCTATCTGATAAAGGATTTGATATAAGACATGGAACTATGCTTTTTAGTTTTATTTTAAATAAGTCATAAAAATTCTGTTTATCGTATTTTTCCTTCAATGCAATTTCATTTGTTATGTTCGCTTCTCCCTCAAGTGAAATACTCATAACATAACCATGTTTTAAAGACATATTAAAAACATTTTCATAAAATCCTACATCATTTAATGTCCCTATATTAAACATTTTATATGATATAAATTGTCCCTCTAAAAATGGAACAATATTGTTTATCCTCTCCTTTAGTTCAACCTCAAGCATTATGTTTTTTCTTTTCTTTTCTATTGCAGTTTTAAGATTATTAATAGCCTCAATAAGCTTTGACTTGTTTATTGGTTTTAAAAGATATTCAAATACACCAAGGTTTAATGCTTCTTTTGCATAATCAAAATATTCATAAGCTGTTATGATTACAAAAAATATATCACTACTTGTTGCTTTTATCTGTCTTATTGCTTCAATTCCATTGATACCTGGCATATGAATATCCATAAAAACTATATCAGGTTTTGTTTTTATTGCTTTTTCTATTGCTTCACGTCCTGTACTTGCAGTATCTATAATTTTTATATCATCAAAATTTTTTTCTATTATCATTTTTATATATTCTAGAACAAGATACTCATCATCTACTATCAAAACCTTTAGCATACTTTTATTCCCCCTTGTCCTATATAAAATCTAGGTATCTTCAAGGTTATCTTAGTTCCTTCCCCTATTTTACTCTCTATATTTATTAACTCTTTTCTTTCTCCTATATTAAACAAAAGTTCTAATCTTTCTAAAACATTTTTCATTCCAATGCCTGTAACATGTTTTTTGGCAATTTGTTCCCCTTCTTGAGAGCATAAAATGCTATTTATACACTCCTCGTCCATTCCCATACCATTGTCTATAATATCAATTAATACATAATCAAGCTCAGCCTTTACATTTAAATTTATTTCTCCTCTTCTTTCAAGACTTTGTAATCCATGTATGTAAGCATTTTCAACAATTGGTTGCAAAGTTATTCTTGGTATTTTAGTATCTAGTGCTAATTCATCTATATCAAAATAAAAATCAATCCTGTTTCCAAACCTCATCTTTAAAATCTGCATATAATTTTTAACGTGTTCTATTTCATCCCTTAGTGGAACTAAGTCATCAATATTTTTAAGGTTATATCTAAATAACTGCGCTATATTTTCAATGAATTCTGATGCCTTATCTGCTCCTTCAATCATGGATAATTGTGCTGCTGCATTTAAAGTGTTAAATAGAAAATGTGGATTGATTTGAGATTGAAGGTATTTAAGTTCTGCTTCCTTTAAAAGGCTATTTATTTTTAAATTTTGAAGTTCCTGTTCCTTTAATTTTTTTTCAACCTCTGCTTGATTTTTTAGTTCATTTATATACACCTTTATACTCTCAATCATTTTTATAAATGCCCCTGTCAATACATCAGTTTCATCGCCTATATGAGTTGGCGTAATCTTTACATCTAAGTCTCCTTCCGTTATCTTTTCTGCGTATTTGGAAAGCTGTGATATTGGTTTTATTAGTCTATATGTCGCAGAAACTGCAATGTATAGTGTCACAATAACTGATACTATTATTGCAAATAAATTTAAAAAGATTATCAACTTCATGTTGCTGTTAATTTTTTTGTACCTTGCTGTTCCACCCTTTAAAGTATTGTCTAGAAGTTTATTGTTATATTGATTTATGTATTCACTTATTTCTGTAACTCTTTGAAAGTTTACAATGTATCTACTACTTATCCTCCCTCGCTTTGCCAAAACCGCCTTATCGGTTTCCGATAAGAGCTCATCAAGCATATTGCCAATATCTTTTAAAATTAAATTATCCTCATTATAATCTAACGTTCTTGGTATTTCTCTAGATATGCTTTGAAGTCTATTGTAGTAATCATAATAACGTAAAAGACTTTCTGATGATGCTGTTGTTAAATATTTTTCAAGTTCTGTTGTTAGAGCATTTACTGTGTTCTTTAAATTGTTTATATAAATATAATCTTTTATTATACTATTTGTATTATTCAAAACTACATTTGTACTATAATATGAAAAAAAGCTTATGCTACTTAAAAACAATATAATAAACAAAAAATAGATTATTAACTTTTTTCTAATTCCGAAAAACTTAAAGAACTCCCTATTCATATAGACTCTCCCACTTTAAAAGTTTTTCACTCTCATGATTTGTTTTGTTTAATTCCTTTATTGTCTCTTTTGTTAAAACCTTTAATTCTGTGTTTACAAAATACGGGATATCCTTTGATGCTTTAATATCTATAAGTGTTTTAACACTTTCGTATCCCATATCAAATGGATCGCTAGATATTGTCCCATAAATAATTTCCTTATCTATATATCTTATTATCTCATCAGAACTACCATAACCTACCAATACTATTTCACCAACTTTATTTCTATCAACAATTAGTTGAGCAGCTCCTAATGTATCCGCTGAACTCACAGTAAAAATTGCATTTATTTTTTCTTTTGAATCAATTATCTTCTGTGTGATTTCCTCTGCACTTAATATGCCCATTTTAGAGCTATAAGTCTGTACAACCTTCATATTAGGATAATTTTTTAATGCACTAAAAAAACCATTCATCTTTAGATTATTTTCAACAGAATCTTGGTTTAAATCATTACTTGTTATTATTGCTATATTAGCCTTACCATTTGTGGCTTTAACTATTAAATCTGCAGCTTTTTTACCGACTTCAAAGCTATTTACACCAATAAAAGAATATCTTTTGCTTTTTGCATCATCATTTTCAAATGTAACAACTGGAATTCCTTTGTAGTAGGCTTTATTGATTAGGTTTGTAAAATCACCTGTAGAAGATATATGTGTAATTATTCCATCTACCTTAGATAGAATTGCAATATCAAGATATTTCAGTTGTTCTCTTGGTTCATTAAACCTTGGAGAACAAAACTCAATAACTACATTTTTTTCTTCAGCAGCTTTTTTAGCCCCAGCTATAACTTCACTCCAAAATGGATCTGTTGAGTTTTGAGTGATAAAATAAAAATGATGTAATGGCTTTGCGTTAACTAAATTAGTGTTTTTGTCTTTTGAATATAGAAGAATTATACTAGCTACTATATTTACAATGATTAAAATTAAAATAGCTTGTCTATTTATTAATTTCATTGTTTTATTTAAAAATTTCATACCCACCAACCTTTCAAAATATTCTCAATTTTCATTATATCATAAAAAAATAAATTAATTTAAAAAAGATATAGTAAATTTATTATTGGATAAAAAATGAGTTGTGGTAGAAAGTTTTCTACCACAACTCATAAACTACTCATTTAACATTCGTTTATAACTTATTTGCTTTCTAAAAATTTGTCTAAATACTTCATCTCTATATTTCTCCCTTACATCCACAAACTCAAATACAT
>JAOAFH010000033.1 GCA_026416355.1 Clostridiales bacterium
AGACACCACCCTTTCACGGTGGTAACAGGGGTTCGAGTCCCCTAGGGGTCACCATATATGCGGGTGTAGCTCAATGGTAGAGTCCCAGCCTTCCAAGCTGGTTGTGTGGGTTCGATTCCCATCACCCGCTCCATAAGCCTTAGAGAGAAATCTCTAGGGCTTTTTTCATTAATAAATGCCATGAGTTAAACCCATGGCATATAAAGAATATAAAATATTAACTAAATAAAATCTTATCACTTAGGATTTCTTTTGATTGAATTTGTTCAAAATATTTTAAGAGCTTATTTATACTCAAATTTTTCTTTTCTTTATCTCTAAAGTCCATTACTATTTTTCCTTCATGCATCATAATTAATCTATTTCCTATTTTAATAGCATGATTTAAATTATGACTAACCATAATAGTGGTTATTTTATTGTTTACAACTATATCATTAGTTATTTCTATTATTTTTTCAGAGGTTCTAGGATCAAGTGCTGCAATATGTTCATCTAAAAGTAAAAGTTTAGGATTAGACATAACTGCCATAATAAGAGATAATGCTTGGCGTTGACCTCCAGACAATAAACCTACTTTTGTATATAGTTTATTTTCTAGTCCTAGATTTATTTCTGATAATAGTTCTTTAAATTTCATTATATTTTTTTTATCAATACAGAAAGTAAGATTAAATTTTTTACCTTTGTTATATGCCATAGACATATTTTCTAATATGGTCATGTTTGGAGCAACTCCCATAGAGGGATTTTGAAAAACCCGTCCAATATACTTAGTTCTTTTAAACTCTTCAATGTTAGTTACATCTTTTCCATTTAAAAATATTAAACCAGAGTCAGCAGGTATAGTGCCAGATATAATGTTTAGCAAAGTTGATTTTCCAGCACCATTGCTACCTATTATGGTTACAAAATCTCCATTTCTTATTTCTAAATTTAAATTATCGAAAAGAATAGATTCATTTAAGGTACCCTTATTAAAACTTTTACATAATCCTTGAATCTTTAACAAAACGAGCACCTCCAAGATGATATATTTTTTTGAAGTTGAAATTTAATGTCTTATTATTCAATGAAAGAGCTACAATTACAATTAATGTAGTAACTAATTTTAAATCTGTAGGGGGAAGACCAAGCGTCAGAGCAAATGCTATAGATGCTTTGTATAATATTGAGCCCATTACAACCATAGTTGTAAAACCAATAAATCTAATGTTTCTAAAAACTGATTCTCCAATTATAACAGCAGCAAGTCCCATTACCACTACACCAGAGCCCATTCCTACATCAGAAAAACCTTGATATTGAGATGTTATGGAGCCAGATAATGAAACTAAACCATTAGACAACATTAACCCTAAAATCTTTATTATGTTTTTATTTATACCTAACGATGTTACTAATTGTTCGTTATCTCCTACAGCTTTTAGAACATATCCTAATTTGGTTTTTAAAAATATATCTAACATAAACTTAACAGCACCTAAAAAAATAAAAGTAATAAATAAGTTGCTTATATCGTAAGAAAATATACTTTTTTGTTCCATTAAGGGTATATTGGGTTTTGACATTATTCTAAGATTTATAGAATAGAGAGCCATCATTACTAAAATACCAGATAGCAGATTATTTATTTTAATTTTTATGTGCAGAATACCTGTTAAAAGTCCTCCAATACATCCAAATAAAAAGGATATTAAGCAAGCTATAAAAGGATTTATTCCATTAATAATACAAACTGCTGTAATAGAAGCACCTAAGGCAAATGTTCCGTCTACTGATAAATCAGGAAAGTCAAGTATTTTATATGTTATATATACACCTAATGCTGCAATTGAGAAAATAAGACCTTGTTCTAAAATACCAATTAATATATACACTATTTGACGCCTCCTACCTTTTCTGCTTTAGAGAGTATGTCATCAGGAACTTTTATATTAAGTTTTTTAATTGAATCGGTGTTTATAACTAATTGCATTTCACTAAGTGTGGAAAGAGGAATATCACTTGGCTTTTTACCTTCTAATACTTCTACTGCAATAAGACCTGTTTGGAATCCTAATTTAAAGTAGTCAATTCCTACTGTAGCAATAGCACCAGCAGAAACATGTGATTTTTCTGCTCCAATTATAGGAACATTTTTCTTTAGGCATTTTTCTACAATAATAGGCATAGATGAAGCCACTAAATTATCTGTAGGAGTGTATAGAACATCTACCTTTTCTAATAAAGTGTTTAATGCTTGAGTAGCTTCATTAATGTTTGTTATTCCTACAGGTACAATTTCAATATTGAAGTTTGGCGCAACACTTTTAGCTTCATTAATTTGAGATTCGGAATTGCTTTCGCTTGTATTATATAGGATACCTACTTTTTTAGCATTGGGAACTAGTTTTTTAAGTAACTCAAATTGGTTTGAAATAGGTACTGCATCAGATGTTCCTGTAACATTGTTTCCTGAGCTTTGCATACTTTTGGCTAAACCAGATTTTACAGGATCAGTTACAGCAGTTATTACTATAGGAATTTCCTTAGTGGCATTTAAAGCAGATTGAGCAGAAGGAGTTGCTATTGCAAGGATTAAATTTTTATTTTGGAAAACAAAATTCTTTGCTATACTTTGAGTTGTTGCTATATCACCTTGAGCATTCTGGTAATCTATTTTTATATTCTTACCTTCTTCATAGCCTTTAGATTTTAAAGCTTCTATAAACCCTTTCCTTGCATCATCTAAGGCTGGATGCTCTACAATTTGAGTTACACCAATTTGAAAAACTTTTTTAGACTTGCTAGAGTCAGTAGATTTGACTCCCTTAGAAGTTGCACATCCACATAAAATAGATGTGATTAAAAGACATGAGATTAAGATTGATTTTTTGTTTTTTACTACCATACTACCATCCTCCTAAAATATTTATTATAAATTAAAAAATTCCTTCTTAGAAGGAATTTTATATACTTAAATAAGCCTGAAAGTTATAAAAACTACAGGTGTATTAAAAATATTTCCTACCTAAGCTACCATACTACAATTTATAATATTTTATATAACATCTACTACACAGACGCATTCTACCATATCTACAAATAAATAAAACTTTAGAAAATTATAACTCTATTTATATTTATTGTCAATATATTTTTTGAATACATAATCAGAACCATAACTATTAATATGTATCTGGTATAGAACGATGACCTAAACCTATAACAACTTCATTTAAGTGTAACAAACCTATACTCATAAATATGCATACACTTAAATGTTCACCACATCTTGCTATACCGATTTTTCCACCAACGTTAAAACCATTAGCCTTTTGATAGATTTGAAAAAGAGCTTCTCTTGTGGCACCAGCCACAGCTCCATCATGAACATGATTATTTTCGTTTATTAATCCTTTTTTCTTAGAAGCAACTAAAGCTCTTTCTAGGATTTTTGGGACAGCAGTATTAATATTTCCTCCTATATCAATTGCTACAGTTAATATACCATTTTTCTTAAAACTTTCTTCTAAAACCTTTTCAATTTCTCTTGAAGATATAGCCATTTCTATAGAAGCTTTTGCAACATCAATACTACCTATGTTCATTATTATTACCTGCCTTTTTTAAAAATCTAATAATTTAAAATACAATATATCATAAAAGGTAATAATACTCAAGAATAAATTTGTCGTATAATTTCCTAAAAAGGATATTAGGTACTATAACTAGTTACTTTTGCTTAGCAATATAAAAAAATAGTGATTTTAAAATATTGCTATATAGTTTATTTATAGTATAATTACAATAAGAAATTTCAGCAAAACAAAGGAGAATAAAGATGAGTAGAAGAATAAAAAAGTGGGTACTTGTGTTAGTTTGGATGGGGATTATTTTTTTATTTTCAAGCCAAAATGCAGAAAAGTCTAGCGAAAATAATAAATTTATAGTTTATATGTTAAATACACTAGGAATAGACATTAATACTATATTAAGTGGCAATGCAGACTTTATAATTAGAAAGGCTGCACATTTTACAGAGTATTTTATTTTGTATTTTTTATTATACAATGCATTAAAGGAAGATTTTTATTTTACTCCAAGTACAATTTTTGCACTTATTATAACCTTTTTATATGCAGCATCAGATGAGTTTCATCAAAGCTTTGTTCCAGGAAGAGGCCCAGCATTTAAAGATGTATTAATTGATACATCTGGAGGGGCGCTTTGTATGATGATTATATATGTTAAAGCTAACTTGAAAAAGATTTTATCTAGATGAAATGTCTTTTAAATTATATTATTATTTTAGACAAATGATAACATTACAATAAACTTTTATTGATACCTAAATAAAAAGAATATGCATATAATATGTGACTTAAATAAGTTAACAAGAGACACGGGAAATTGAAAATTATAGTAAAAGAGCCATTAACAATTACGAGGTATTATAATGTACTTCTTTAAATTGTTTAATGGCTTTAATCTTATCAGTAAATTGTAGATTGTTTGATGTGAAATACTACTATCTATAGAAGTACTGGATTTAAGGTCGATATTTACACTACAGCAAATTGCATAAGCTTATATGACGATTATATACCCAAATTTAGCATTATAGGGCTAACTTTAGAGTGTTTTTCGATATACATGCATTTTACATTTGTATTTTTATTATATAGTTAATTTACATAAGTGCACACCTTCTGTAGCTGAATTGTTTTAAAATTAAGCCTAAATTTTGTCACTATAAAAAACATTATTTTGTTCTTTTTTTAACCAATTTTAATGTTATTATAAGTACATAAATAAAAGGAGGGGGAAAATATGAGAAAAATCAAGAAAGTTCTTGCAATTGTTCTTTCATTGTCATTAGTATTAGGACTATTTACAGGATGTCAAAGCAAGAAGCAAAGTGATTTAAAGCTAACAATTTACGCTGGACTTATGGAAGACCACATGATTAAAGCAGTTCAAGAATTTGAAAAGGAAACAGGAATTAAGGTTGAAGCTGTTAGAATGAGCTCAGGAGAAATACTTGGAAGAGTAAAGGCTGAAAAAGAAAATCCAAAGGCATCTGTATGGTTTGGAGGTCCTGCTGATGGATTTATAGCAGCTAAAGAAGAAGGACTTTTAGAAAAATATGTTTCACCAAATGCAAAGGATATTCCAGATAAGTTTAAAGATAAAGATGGATATTGGACAGGTATATATATAGGATACTTAGGTTTTTCATCAAACGAAAAATTACTTAAGGAAAAGGGAATAGAAGCTCCAAAGAGCTGGGAAGACCTATTAAAGCCAGAACTTAAGGGACAAGTTTCTATGGCAAACCCAGGTTCATCAGGAACAGCATATACTGTTCTTGCAACAATTGTTCAACTTATGGGAGAAGAAAAAGGTCTAGAATATATGAAAAAACTACATGGACAAATAAAGACATACCAAAAGTCAGGTACAGCTCCTGCAAGAATGGCTGGACAAGGAGAAGCTATTGTTGGTATTACATTTATGCATGATGCAATTAAATACAGAGAAGAAGGAATGAAGGACCTAGTTATAACAGCACCTTCAGAAGGAACAGGATATGAAATAGGTGCAGTTGGAATAATTAAGGGAGGACCAGATCAAGAAGCAGCAAAGAAGTTTGTTGACTGGTGTTTAACTAAGAAGGCGCAAGAATTAGGACAAACAGTAGGTTCATATCAATTCTTAACTAACCCAAATGCACAGCCTCCAAAACAAGCTGAATCTATAAAGGATACTAAACTTATAGATTATAATCTAGAATGGGCTGGTAAGAACAGAAGCACATTAGTTGAAAAATGGAACAATGCAATTAAATAGGTCGGGAGTAAATCCTGACCTTTTTAAAAATCAATTATAAAGGGTGATTATATGAAGGATAGGTTTAGAAATAGTGTATATGAAATGAAAAAAATATTAAGAGATCCAATACTAACTGCAACAATAGTCTTAACAATGATATCACTTGTTTTATTTATATTATGGCCTATATATGATGTTTTAAAGGAAAGTTTTTTAGAAAACGATGGAAGTTTTACATTAAGGTATTTAATAGGTGCAATAAAGGATGCTGAAAATCAAAAGGTATTAATAAATACTTTGATGCTTGGAACAGTGGTAGGGATATTATCTACAATAGTTGGATTTATATTTGCTTATGCAGATGCATTTATAAAGTTTAAATTTAAAGGTCTTTTTAATATAATTGCAATACTTCCAATAATTTCACCACCATTTGCGTTATCAATGTCATTTATTATGTTATTTGGTCAAAGAGGATTTATAACATATAAGCTACTTGGACTACAAAATGCTAATATTTATGGGTTTGCAGGGCTTGTATTAGTACAAACACTTACATTTTTCCCAATAGCATATTTAGTTTTAGTAGGTCTTTTAAAACAAATAGACCCATCATTTGAAGAAGCAGCAAGAAATCTTGGGGCTAGTAGAAAAGATGTATTTAAGACAATAGTATTTCCACTTGTAAGACCAGGTATTGCAAATGCATTTTTACTAGTATTTATTCAATCAGTTGCAGACTTTGGTAACGGTATGGTTATAGGAGGAAACTTTACAACACTAGCAGTAAAAACATATCTTCAGGCAATGGGTAACTATGACATAAAGGGTGGTACTGCACTTGCAACAGTTCTTCTAACAATTTCAATTGTTATGTTTGTTCTTCAAAAATATTGGGTTGGAAACAAATCATATGTTACTGTAACAGGAAAGCCTTCTAGGGAAAGAAATCTAATTGAAGATAAGGTTATTAAGATTCCAATTCAAACAATATGCTTTTTAATAAGTGCATTTATAATACTTTTATATATACTAATTCCTTATGGTTCTGTAGTAAATCTATGGGGTATAGATTATGGATTTACATTAAAGCATTATAGCTATGTTACTTCACTTGGAATGAAGCCAATACTAGACACAACATACCTTTCACTTATTTCAATGCCTATAACAGGATTGCTTGGAATGATAATTGCATTTTTAATAGTAAGAAAGAGATTTATAGGAAGAGGGGCTGTTGAATTTGTGTCCATGCTTTCTATGGCGATACCAGGAACAGTAATTGGTATGGGATATGTACTTGCATACAATACAAAACCACTTGTGCTAACAGGAACAGCGACAATAATAGTTATTGCATTTGTATTTAGAAGTATGCCAGTTGGTATTCGTTCAGGTGTTGCTTCACTTCAACAAATAGACCCAGCAATAGAGGAAGCAGCACAGGATTTAGGAGCCAACTCATACAAGGTGTTTACATCTGTTACTATTCCACTTATTAAGTCTGCCTTCTTTAGTGGATTAGTTTATAGCTTTGTAAGAAGCATGACAGCAGTAAGTGCGGTAATATTCTTGATTTCAGCAAAATATAACCTTCTTACTACATCAATAATGTCACAGGTTGATGTAGGTAGATATGGAATTGCAGCAGCATATTCTACAATACTTATAGTAATAGTTGTTGTGGTAGTTGGAGTTATGAAATTGCTTTTATCTAAAATAGGAATTAACACATCTGAACTTAACTCTTAGGAGGTTGTTGATATGAGTAAAAGTAAGCCAGTAATATTAAAAAATATAATTAAAAACTATATAGGAAACGAAGGTAAGCTGTTTACAGCAGTTGATAATATATCACTTGAAATAAAATCTGGAGAATTTCTAACATTGCTTGGACCATCAGGTTGTGGAAAAACTACAACTTTACGTATGATTGCAGGTTTTGAAATACCAACAAGTGGAGAAATATATATAGGTGATGATATGGTAAATAGTTTAACGCCTGATAAAAGGGATACAGCAATGGTTTTTCAAAGTTATGCCCTTTTCCCTCACCTAAATATATATGAAAACATTGCCTATGGTTTAAAACTAAAAAGGCTAACAAAGGGAGAAATAGACAAGAAGGTTAAAGATATACTTGAACTTATAGGACTATCAGGACTTGAAAAAAGAGCACCAAATCAATTATCAGGTGGACAACAACAAAGAGTAGCCCTAGCCCGTGCAATAGTTATGGAACCATCTGTACTTCTATTTGATGAACCACTTTCAAATCTAGATGCAAAGCTTAGGGTATATATGAGAAGTGAGATAAGAAGAATACAAAAGGAAGTTGGAATAACAAGCATATATGTAACACACGACCAATCAGAGGCTATGAGTATGTCTGATAGAGTTGTTGTAATGAATAAAGGTATAATAGAACAAGTTGGAACCCCAAATGAAATATATAATCAACCAGCAACTGAGTTTGTAGCTGATTTTATAGGAGTTGCAAATATACTTGATTGTAAAGTAGATGAAGAGGGAAGTGACTATACAAACATTATATTGTTTGATAGAAAAATAAATTTAAAAAAGAAATTCAATAACATTAAAAAGAGTAAAGTTGTTATAAGACCTGAGTTTTTTGAAGTTGATGAAAATGGCAAGTTTGAAGGCATTGTTGATACTTCTGTGTTTATGGGAGAATATCAAGAGTACTTTGTTAATGTAGATAAAACAAGAATAATTATAAAAGACTATAACCCTATTACAAAAAGGGTATATAATACAGGAGAAAAAATTAGATTTGGTATAAATGAAAAGTGCATACACATTATTTAATTGAAAAATAAAGGATTTTATTGAGCCATGGACAATATGAAGATATATATGATTTTATTATTGTTTCATGGCTTTTTATTATACTATTCTTAAAAAAATTGTAATTATGAATAAACAGTTATAAAATATAGTTAAGACAAACTATTGGGGTGTTCATATGATTAGGGATATAGATATAAAAATATTAAATAGGCTTGTGGAAAATGGAGATTTTATTCCCATAAACAAATTGGCAGAAGAGTTTAATTTAACAACTAGAAAAGTTAGATATAGTATTGAGTGTATTAATTTTTTTATAAAAAATAATGGGCTTGGGGAGCTTGAGGTAAACAGAAAAGGTGTTAGATTACCTCAGGATAACTATGTTTTAGATTGTTTAAATAGTAAAGATATGATATATAAAAACTATTTTGGTTTTTCAAATGAAGATAGGATTATTTTATATATAATAAAAAGCAAATATCCAAAGAGCATATTTGAAATAGCAAACTTTTTAGGAGTAAGTAGGGGTACTGTTCAAAAATATCTAAATAATATTGAGGATAGTTATGGAAATATAGGACTAGTTAGAAAAAGAAATAAAGGAATATATATTTTAAATGATGAAATAAACAAGAGAAAAATAATAAAGGAAATACTAGATAAATACACAAACTATAACATCCAATCAATAATAACACCTCAAAATGTAGAGGAAATAGCCGTTAGCTATTACTTTGATGGTTTTAATATTAAATATATTATAGAAAAAATAATTGAACTTTTGTCATTTCAAAAATTAGAACCAACGGATATATCTTTATATAACTTAGTTATAAACATACTTATATCAATGAAGAGAATAAGACAAGGATTTACAATAGACAAATCAAATATACCTATTAAAGAAAAGTCATCTGAAGTTGTAGATGTAATGAATGCAATTTATAAAAAACATTTATTAAATCTATCTGATGATGAAATAGAATATATTTTACCTTATTTTTATTCACTAGGAAATTTTACGGCTATTAAAGATGAAAAAGAAATATATGATAAAGAACTATATAATGTTATAAAAATAAGTGTCGAAAAATTTGAACAAATATCTAAATTAAAACTAGATAAAAAAGAAGAAATAATATTGGGTTTAATGACACATTTAAAATCAGCTATAAACAGAATGATATATAAAATACACATAAAAAACCCTGTTAAAGACGATATTCTAAAAGAATATAAAAATATTTATGGATATACAAAAGAGGCGTGTAGAAATATTGAAGATAAATATAATATAAAATTTAACGACGATGAGCTTTCATATATATGTATGCACTTTGGTGCTGCTGTTGAGAAATCAAGGGAAATAAAAAATATCAAAAAAAGGGTTGTTATTGTTTGTTCAAGTGGAGTTGGAACATCTAAGCTTTTGGCTAATAAAATAAATAATATTTTTGATGATGTGGAAATAGTAGATATTTTATCTTTAAATAGATTTTACAAGAAAAGATATTATGATGTTGATTTATGTATTAGTACCATAAATATGCATGATACAGATATTCCTACTGTTGTTGTAAGCCCACTTCTTACTAAGGATGATATCGATAGACTGTCTAAATATTTTAATATAAAAACAAAGATGGAATATAATGTTGACGATATTATTGAAATAATAAAAAAACATGCGGAAATAAAGGATATTGATATTTTGAGAAAAGAACTTATATGCTATATGGAGGGGCAAGAACAAGAGGAGTGTAATAAAAAAGTAGCCATTAATCCTAAATGTATTTCTCTCAATAATACATTTGAAAATGCAGAAGATGCTCTAATTTATAGTGCTAATTTATTGTATGCTGAAGGGTATGTTAATAAAGAATTTATAGAGCATGTAAAATTAAGCTTAAATAAAAAAGGAAAAAATGGACCGTATATTGTAATTTCAAAGGGTATTGCACTTCCGCATGGAGGGGTATTAGAGGGTGCATTAGATACTGGATTTAGCATAGTTACATTAAAAAAGCCTTTAAATTTTGGACATAAAAAACATGATCCAATAAAAATAATAATATGTTTTTCAACTAAGGATAATAAAAGTCATCTAGAAACGCTAAATAATATTGTAAACTTAGTTTCAAATAGTGAAGGTTATAAAAAGATAATAAAAGCAAATAGCGTAGATGAAGTATTAGAAATGCTTAACAATGGGAGGTTTGTATGATAAGAGCTGTTGTACTTTGTAGCCTAGGGCTAGGAAGTAGTTATATTATAGAGACTAATTTAAAAAATATACTAAACCAATATAAATTAGATGCACAGGTAATACGAACTGATATAACATCGGCTGAATGTTATGATGCTGATTTTTATGTTTGTTCAGAGGATATTAATTTTAGACCAACTAAACAAATAACATTAATACAATTAGAGGATCTGTTAGACTTTGAAGAATTACATGAGAAGGTAAAGAAATTTGTATTGGAAAAGGTGTAGAATATGGAACTTATATTAAAGGCTGAGTTTTTAGTAGTTATATTTGTAGTAACAGGACTTTTTATACAACAAAAGAGACTAGATGATATAGTTTCTTCTACCATAAAGGTTTTAATGGGGTATTATATCATTGTATATGGTTCAAATTTAGCAGTAAATACATTAGGTATAATAAGTTTAATATTTAGAAGGGCGTTTCATGCATTTGATATAATACCAAACAACGAGACAATCGCAAGTATTATACAGTTAAATTATTCCCAGTCTGTAATTCTTATAATGATAATTGCAATGATTGTAAATATAACTATTGCAAGAACAACCAAGTACAAATATGTATTTTTAAGCATATATTATCTTTTATATATTTCAGCAATGATGGCTGTTATAACAAATGATAGTGGCAATTATTATTTAAGTATATTGGTGGCAGGTATATTTGTTGGAATTATCATAAGTATTTTACCGCATTTTACATCAGGGTATGTTTCTAAAATACTTGGCAATGACAATGTAACAATAGGCTTTTTAGGAAATTCAGCTACTTTTTTAGGTATATTTATGTCTAATATAATTAGAACAAAGAAAGAAATAAACAACAAGGTAAAGAATAAGTTTTTTGTTAGGGATAGCAATATAATTTTGTTTTTAAGTATGTTTTTATTATTTATAATCCTTACATCAATGGTAGATAAAGATTTCTTATATGATTTTACAAGTGAAAGAAATAGGATATATGTTGCAATAAAATATAGTATTAACTTTACAGTTTCATTTTATCTTATAGTTTTAGGCGTTAGAATGATGACGGGTGAGATAGTTAACTCCTATAAAGGAATAGCTGAAAAAATAATTCCAAACTCAAAGATAGCAGTTGACCCTGCAGTTATATTCTCGCATATGCCAAACATTGTACTTATAGGATTTTTAGTTAGTTTATTAGGAGGTATAATTAGCTTTTTTATTCAACTAAAACTAAAAATGAATGTTGTTGTTCCAGCGGTCATAACTCACTTTTTTTCAGGTGGTACAGCAGCAATTTTAGGATATAACAAAAATAAAATTGGAGGAGCTATAATAACATCCTTTATTCATGGAGCTGTAATATCTTTTTTTCCAATACTTCTTATGCCTTTACTAAAACCACATATAGGACTTATATCAACTTGTTTTTCAGATGCAGATTTTTTATTAATTGCTTTGTTATTTTCAATAATTAAAAAGCTCATATCAATTGTATTAGGAGTGATTATGTGAATAGATATATAGAAGTGTTTATAAAAATATTAATGGCATTTATACTAGGTGGAGTTGTGGGATATGAAAGGGAAAACAAAAGTAGACCAGCAGGACTTAGAACACATATCCTTGTTGCAATAGGAGCAACACTAGTCCAAATAACATCAATTAATTACTATAGATATTATGGAGTTTACACATCAGACCCTATGAGGCTTGGAGCACAGGTTATAAGTGGAATAGGCTTTTTAGGTGCAGGAACAATTTTAAAGGAAGGCCTTAATATAAAGGGATTGACCACAGCTGCAAGTGTATGGACAATTGCATGTATAGGTCTTGCAGTTGGGGCAGGTCTTTATTTAGAAGCTATAATTGCAACTTCATTTATATATATCCTATTAAGATGGATGAAGCCTGTGGAGGACAGAATACTTCAAAACAAAAGAAATATAAAACTAAAAATATACACAAAAAAATCTCAAGGAATAGTAGGTAAGGTATCATCTGAACTTGAAAAATACGGAATAAATACTTTAGGTATAAAAGTTATTGAGACGACAGAGGATTTGGTTGAAATGGATGTAGATATAAAGACACCATATGTAATGGCTGAAAGTAAATTACTAGATATAGTATCAAATATAGATATAATAGATAAAGTTATATGGATGGGATACAACTAATCCGAGAGTATCACATATTAAAAAAAAGAGAAATATGCAGAAATAAATCGAAAAATGAATATAATTTTATATAATCACGGCCTATATACATGAATAGTTATATAGGCCGTGATATTATGTAAAAGTCGCTTGAAGCGAGCGACAGAAAAAAAGAAAAAACACCGAAAAAAAGGTGTTGACAGGATAAAAAAGACGTGATAATATAAATAAGCGTCAACGGTCCTTGAAAACTGAACAGCGAGAGCGAACGTACTAAAAAAAGCTTAGGTTTAAACATGAGAGTTTGATCCTGGCTCAGGACGAACGCTGGCGGCGTGCCTAACACATGCAAGTCGAGCGGAGGGGATAGGAGCTTGCTCCTTGAACCTTAGCGGCGGACGGGTGAGTAACACGTGG
>JAOAFH010000120.1 GCA_026416355.1 Clostridiales bacterium
TAGGAGAACTTATGGCAGAGGGGATATTGAAGAAAATAAGTTATGGAAATATTTTTGTGGTAAATGGCGCAGAGAATGACTACAATACGAAAATGATTAAAGAAGGATACAATAAAGTTTTAGCTCCATATATTGAAAATGAGCATATAAAGATAATAAGAGAAGAATGGGCACCTAATTGGATGAGGGAATATGCTTTTAATGTTGTTGATAGTGAACTACAAAAAAATTCTAAGATAGATGCAGTAATTGCAGGTAACGATAGTTTAGCAGAGGGAGTAATTGAGGCGCTTTCAGAACATAGGCAGATAAATAAAGTTTTAGTAGTAGGTCAGGATGCAGACCTTTGGGCATGCCAAAGGATAATTGAAGGAACACAGCTTATGACAATTTATAAGCCAATTGACAGATTAGCAGAAGAAGCAATTAAAATGGCAATAAAGCTTGTTAAAAATGAACCAATTGAAGTTAATAATAAAATTTTTGATGGAAAATACTATGTTCCATATTATGTATTAGAGCCAATTGCTGTTGATAAAAATAATATGGATGAAACTATAATTAGAGATGGTTTTCACTTAAAAGAAGAAGTTTATTTAAAAAAATGAGAGTAAATAACCCCATCAAAGAATTTTAAATTCTTTGATGGGGTTATTTATATATCTTCATAAAGTACTGTAAAATTTTGTTGCAAAAAATTACTTTTTATTATTAAAAAATTCAGATAATTAACTAAAATATACTTATCATACACAAATACATACAGAGACAAGCAAATTTAAATATGCAATAATTTATGTGTAAGCCAAATAATCAGAAAATTAAAAATTGGCTTACAAAAACAATTATTAAATCACAGGGGGGTTCAAGATGAAAAAAATTATCTCAGCATTATTGTTAGGCTTAATGATGTTTGCTTTGACTTCATGTGGAACAAAAAAAGTAGATGTTGGTATTGTACTACCAACAAAGGATGAACCAAGATGGGTTCAAGATGAAACAAGATTTAAGGATGCTCTAAAAGATACTAACTACTCAGTAGAAATTCTATTTAGCCAAGGCTCATCAGCAAAGGAAAAGGAAAATGTTGATGCATTAATTGCAAAGGGAATTAAAGTATTAATAATTTGTCCTCATGATGGTAGCGCAGCAGCTGCAGCAGCAGAAGCAGCTAAGAAAGAAGGAATTAAGGTTATATCATATGACAGACTTATAACTAATACAGACGCAGTTGATTACTATGTAACATTTGACAGTGTAGCAGTTGGTGAAGCACAAGCAAGATACTTAGTAGAACAAGCACAAGGCAAAGGCAACCCATTATACTTATATGCTGGAGCAGCTTCAGATAATAATGCATTCCTATTCTTTGAAGGTGCATGGAATGTTCTACAACCAAAGATTGCTGATGGAACATTTGTTATAAAGAATTCAAGTGAAGCAGTTGCACTACAAGGGAAGGCAAAGCTAACTCGTGATGAAATGAGTAAAATAATTGGACAAGTTACTACAAACTGGGACTTTAATGATGCAAAGAATAAGGCAGAAGCGCATCTTACTGCTGCATCAAAGGAGGATAAGGGTAATGTATTTATTCTAGCTCTATACGATGGTTCACCTCGTGCAATTGCAGATGCATTTGCAGCTGATAAGGATGTAACTAGCTATAAGATAACAGGACAAGACGCAGAAAAGGCTTCAATTCAATATATTATTGATGGAAAACAATCAATGACAGTATTTAAGGATGTTAGAACTCTTGTTAAGGATGCAATATCAATGGCAAAGGATCTATTAGATGGTAAAGAAGTAAAGACAACAGGCTCATATAACAATGGTAAAGTAGATGTTAAAGCAAAGCAAACTGAAGTAATAGTTGTTACAAAGGATAATGTAAAACAAGCTTTAATTGATTCAGGCTACTACAATGCTTCAGATTTTACAGGAATTAAGTAGATAAAATAAAGGGTTTAAATTATGAATAGTGGTAGCTTAAGCTATCACTATTCATTCATAAAAATTATAAAGTTTATCAAGGAGCGAGCGGTGCTATGAGCGACTATATTTTAGAGATGAAAAATATAACCAAGACTTTTCCAGGAGTTAAGGCTCTAGATAATGTAAACTTTAAGGTCAAAAGAGGAGAAATTCACTGCTTGATTGGTGAAAACGGCTCTGGTAAATCAACTTTAATGAAAGTTTTAAGTGGAGTTTATTCTTATGGAGAATACTCAGGAGATATAGTTTTTGAAGGTGATGTGCAAAAGTTTTCACATATATCGGATAGTGAGAAAGTTGGTATTGTAACAATTTATCAAGAACTTGCTCTTATACCTGAACTTACAGTATATGAAAATATATTTTTAGGACATGAAATTAAAAAAGGTAGATTTATAGATTGGGAAGAGACAATTGTAAGAGCAAAGGAAATGTTAAAGAAGGTTAGGCTTAATATAAATCCTTCAGTAAAAATAAAGGACCTAGGTGTTGGAATGCAACAGTTAGTTGAAATAGCAAAGGCTTTAAGTAAAAATGTTAAGCTATTAATACTTGATGAACCAACAGCTGCTTTAAATGAAGATGATAGTGAAAATCTATTAAAATTAATAAAAGAACTAAAAGAGCATGGTGTTACATGCATTTTAATATCACATAAATTAAAAGAAGTTTTAGAGGTGGCAGATTCTATAACAGTTTTAAGAGATGGTAAAACAATTTGCTCTCTAGATGCAACTAAAGATGAGATAACAGAAAATATTATTATAAAAAATATGGTTGGACGTGAAATAGATGATATTTATCCAAAAAGAAATAACAAGAAATTTGGTGAAAAGGTACTAGAGGTTAAAAATTTAAATGCATATGATACAAATCTAGGTAGAGAGATATTACATGATGTATCTTTTAATGTAAGAAAAGGAGAAATTGTTGGTATTGCTGGACTTATGGGTTCAGGAAGAACGGAACTTGCACTAAGTATATTTGGTAATTCAAAAGGTTATAGAGTAAATGGTGAAATATTTGTTAATGGAGAGAAGAAGAAATTTTTAAAGCCTAAGGATGCTATAAAAGCTGGGGTAGCATATGTTACAGAAGACAGAAAAGGGAATGGGTTGATTTTAATAGACGATATAAAATCAAATATTACTTTAGCAAATTTGAAAAGTTTATGTGAAAAGGGATTTATTAATGAAAATGAGGAAATAAAGGTTGCTAATGAATATAAAGCATCTTTGAAAATAAAGGCTCCAAGTGTAGAACAAAAGGTTGGTAATTTAAGTGGTGGAAATCAACAAAAAGTTTCACTTGGAAAATGGCTGTTTGCAAGGCCATATGTATTAATACTAGATGAACCAACAAGAGGTATAGATGTAGGAGCAAAATACGAAATATATACACTAATGAATACACTTGTTAAAGAAGGTATGAGTATAGTTATGATTTCCTCAGAATTACCTGAGGTGCTTGGAATGAGTGATAGAGTTTATGTAATGTCTGAAGGTAGAATTGTTGGGGAATTGCCAATTGAAGAAGCAACCCAAGAAAAAATTATGGAACTTGCAACAAATTAGGAGGCATGGATATGGATTTTTTATATGAAGTTAAACAACTTTTGAAACAAAATATTCGTGAATATGGTATGTATATAGCTTTAGCTGTTATAATGCTTATATTCACATTTGGGACAGGCGGACTTTTTATATCTTCAAGAAATATAAGCAATCTAATTAATCAAACAGGATATATTGCTGTTTTATCAGTTGGGATGACTTTAGTTATTGTTATAAGACACATAGATCTATCAGTTGGTTATGTTGCTGGATTTTTAGGAGCACTCATTGCAATATTGCTAACCAAGTATGCTCTACCAGTTCCTTTAGTTATTTTAATAGCTTTAGCATTAGGGTTACTTATTGGACTTTTCAATGGATACTTAATTTCAGGTGTAGGTATTCCTGCCTTTGTAGCAACTTTAGCTGGTATGCTTGCATTTAGAGGAGCTCTTCTTCTTGCAACAGAAGGCACAGGGACAATAATAATACCTCAAAAAAGTTTCAATGCCATAGGTAATGGATATATACCTGATATAGCAAATATAAGAGGTGTTCATGTTTTAACAATTATAATAGGAACTTTAGCAATTCTGTTTTATATTTACAGTGAATTTAAAACTAGAAAAAACAAGTTAAAATATAATTTTGAAGTTATTTCAAAACAGATGTTTGTATTAAAGTTAATATTTATATCAGCCATAATAGCATATGTTACTTGGATACTTTCAGGATATAATGGTCTTTCTTGGACAGTAGTAATAGTTATTATTGTTGTTGCGTTATATCATGTTATAACTACAAAGACATCTCTAGGAAGACACATTTATGCAGTAGGAGGAAATCCAGAGGCTGCTAAATTAAGTGGTATAGATGTAAATAAAATAACATTAATAGTATTTGGTTCAATGGGATTACTTGCTGCATTATCAGGAATTTTATATACTGCACGTTTACAGTCAGCCACAACAACTGCAGGAACGCTATTTGAACTAGATGCTATTGCAGCAGCATATGTTGGAGGTGTTTCAGCAGCAGGTGGTGTAGGAAAGATAACAGGTTCAATTGTTGGTGCACTTGTTATGGCATCGCTGATAAATGGTATGAACCTAATGGGAGTTGGTATATCATATCAATATATCATAAGAGGTGCTGTGCTTGCAGCAGCAGTAATATTTGATGTAAAGACACGTAACAAGAGTAAATGATATAAAAGAGTTCCCCCTCTTTTGTAATTTATATTAATAATGGCAAAGTGGCTAGTAATTAAAATTCTAAAAATGTTTAAGCCATTAGCAATTATGAAGCAAAATGATAGGTTAATTAGAAAATATAGAATTTCTAATGCTTATATCAAACAGCTTCACTAATTGCTAAGAGGCTCTTTTTTTTAAATTGTTTTAGATTTATTTACTCTTGACAAATTATATCTATTTGCTATCATAAATTACAAGAACTAAATATTTGTGCAATGAGAGGAAGGAGTAGCTAAGTGTTTTACTTCTAGCGAGTCGAGGATGGTGAGAGCTCGGCAGTAAACTTTAGTGAATGGCAGCCTTGAGCACTACCTTAAAGTTGGGCTTTATGGCCAATAAGGGTGGAACCGCGGAAGTTAACCTTTCGTCCCTTGCTAGGGATGAAAGGTTTTTATATTTTGGGTAAAAATAATAAAAAAGGGAGGTAATATAATGGCATTTGAAAAAACAATGGATAAGATAGTTTCACTTTGTAAAACAAGAGGTTTTGTTTTCCCAGGTTCAGAGATTTACGGAGGACTTGCAAATACTTGGGATTACGGTCCACTTGGAGTTGAATTTAAAAATAATGTAAAAAAGGCTTGGTGGAAAAAGTTTATACAAGAGAGCCCATACAATGTTGGTCTAGATTCAGCAATCCTAATGAACCCAGAAGTTTGGGTTGCTTCAGGACACGTAGGTGGATTTTCAGATCCTTTAATGGATTGTAAGGAATGTAAGACAAGATATAGAGCTGACAAACTAATAGAAGATTTTATGCAATCAAAGGGAGAGCCAAACCCAATAGTAGATGGTTGGAGTAATGATAAGATGAAGCAATATATAGATGAAAATGGTATTGCTTGTCCTGAATGTGGTGCTAAAAACTTTACTGACATCAGACAATTCAACCTAATGTTTAAGACACATCAAGGTGTTACAGAGGATTCAAAGGCACTAGTTTACCTAAGACCAGAAACAGCGCAAGGTATATTTGTTAACTTTAAAAATGTACAAAGAACTTCAAGAAAGAAACTACCATTTGGTATAGGACAAATAGGTAAATCATTTAGAAATGAAATAACTCCAGGAAACTTTACATTTAGAACAAGAGAATTTGAACAAATGGAATTAGAATTTTTCTGCAAACCAGGTGAAGACCTAAAGTGGTTTGAATATTGGAAGGAATACTGTAAAAATTGGCTTTTAAGTCTTGGAATGAAGGAAGAAAATATGAGACTTAGAGACCATTCAAAGGAAGAACTTTCACACTATAGTAATGCTACAACAGATATAGAATACAAATTCCCATTTGGTTGGGGAGAGCTTTGGGGTATTGCAGACAGAACTGATTTTGACCTAAAGCAACACATTAATCACTCAGGTGAAGATTTAGTTTACTTCGATCAAGAAACAAATGAAAAGATTGTTCCATATTGTATAGAACCATCAGTTGGTGCAGATAGAGTTGCCCTTGCATTCTTAGTTGATGCTTATGATGAAGAGGAATTAGAAGGTGGAGATGTAAGAACAGTTTTAAGACTGCATCCAGCACTTGCTCCATTTAAGGCTGCAGTGTTAACACTTTCAAAGAAACTTTCAGAT
>JAOAFH010000123.1 GCA_026416355.1 Clostridiales bacterium
AGTGAGTCACATCCAGTCTTTTCAACAAACTCAACAGCTTGATCTGGATCAGTGTAAACGTGTTCAGCAGCTACTACATCATCTTCAACACCTGCTAGAACTCCAAGCTCAGCTTCAACAACTACGCCATGAGCGTGTGCATATTCAACAACTTCTTTAGTTTTCTTTATATTTTCTTCAAAATCATAGTGTGAACCATCAAACATTACTGAAGTAAATCCACTTGCAATAGCAAGCTTAACAGCATCTAGATCTGGACCGTGGTCTAGGTGAAGAGCTATATCAATTCCTGTTTCTTCAGCAGCAGCTTCTACCATAGCCTTTAGATATTTTGGTCTAGCATACTTTAATGCTCCTGTTGAACATTGTAATATAACAGGTGATTTCTTAGCCTTTGCACCGTTAACAACACCTTGAAGAATTTCTAGGTTGTTGATATTGAAAGCACCAATTGCATATCCGCCTTCATAGGCTTTTTTAAACATTTCTTTAGTTGTAACAAGTGGCATAATAAATCCTCCTTTATGTATATTATGGGACACAATAAGTCCCTATGGGACAAATAAGCACTAAGTATATTATAGTATATTTTTTATGATTAGAAAACATCTTTTAACAAATTTTTTGTCAAAAAATATTTTCAAGACTAACCTTATCAAGTTCAGGAATATGCTCTATATATCTTTCAAGTACAGCAAGAGATGAAAGTGAATTAATTTTATCTTTGCATTTTATATATTCAGTTGCAATTCTTAAATTAGCTGAAATTTCATCAATTTCTTGGTGATTAATAAGCATACTCCAATATTTCTCAATTTTTGACCATTCAGTATTTAGTTTATCTAATTCATTATATGTTATATCCCAATTCTCGTATTCTATATTTAATTGTATAGCATAAATTGTATTTAATAAAGAATATGCTGTTTTATTTAAAATATTATTAACAAATATACCTAATCCTAAAGAAAACCCATATAAAGCTAATATAATTAATGTGGTTATTATATTAAATTTAACTCTTGTGTTCATTTTTATCCCTCCTTTGTATAAAGAGTTGTCCTTTTGAATCTATCATTGCTATAAAAACTTCATCAATATTGTTTATTCCCTTTGACTTAAGGTTTTCTTCAAGCCAATGCATATCGTGACCTGTAATTGCAAGATTTTTTTTGTTTAAAACCCCATCTAGTATTATGCTTATAGGCAATTTAATAGCTTGAGGTTTAATATTTAAATCTTCTTTGCTGACAGGTGATTTTTCGGCCTTAGGAATTATGCTTAGTTTACCGCTTGTTTCAAGTATTGCATATTCTATGTCGGATATATCCACATATCCCATCATTCTAAGTTCTTCTATTAAATCATCAAGATTAAACCTTTGACGCCTAAGTTCTTCCTCTGAAACCTTTCCATGCTTAATTAGTATATCAGGTGTACCACAAAATACCTTTCTTAAAAATTCAAATTTTAAAGTTAAAAATGATATAGTAATCTCAAGTGCCATTAGTGTAACAATAGGAATAATGCTATGTATTAGAGGGATTTTAGTATCTTCCATTGGTAGTGTAGCAAGTTCTGATAGCATAAGGGCAATAACAAGTTCAAACGGCTGAAGTTCACCAATTTGTCTTTTGCCCATAGCACGCATTACAATAACTACAAATATATATAAAATTATTGTACGAATGAATACTATCATAAAATCACCTCATGACTAGTATTTGTATATTTTAAAAGTTTTATTTGCTTGTTATTTTTGCGATCTAAATATATAATTTATAATAAAGTTAGAAAATTATTGAAAGGGATTGCGATATGGTAAGACAGAGGTTTGAGAAATTTGAGATGAAGTATGGTTACTATTTACCTGATGAATATAAAAAGTTTATATATAAATTTGGTGGAGATAGTCAATTTGGTAGTTGTAGATTTGAATATCCTGAAAACATAATAGCAAATATTTTAAGAATACCTGGTAAGATGGATTTTAGGCTTATTCCATTTGGAGATATTGGAAATGGTGATTATTATTGTTTTTATAGATATGGTATGTCAAGAGATGATTATTTTATCGGGATATATCTTCATGAAACATCAAATTTTGTAATACTTTCATCAGATTTTAAGTCATTTTTATATAGATGTATGTTAGATGACTATTTTGCTTCTATTAGTCATAATGATGAACTTAGCTTTAATGAAAATATTGAGGCAACAGAAGAGAGTTTATATAGATGTAATGTTTTATCAAAGGAATATGGATTTAATTTAGATGAAGCAAAAAAATACAAATCAGAATTTGATTATCACAGCCTTATGATAAAAAAAGATGATAAGGCAATGCAGAGTTTATGCTTTTTAGGAAAATACTATTTAGAAAAAGGGCAATATAAATTAGGCATAAAATACATAAATAAAGCTATAAAAACATATAGGAAATATCTAGCCCCCTATTACATATTAGGAAGATATCTTCTGCTTATGGAAGGGGATGTAGATGGATATAGATATTTAAAATCAGCATTAAAATCATCTCTTGTTTTAACAGGATATAGCTACTGGCAGGAGGACTACATTGATATTCCAGATGATGTACATAGGGAAGTTGCACTATTTGTTGATGATATGTTGGATGAAAAGGATATATTAGAATCTAAATTTATTAAAGGTAATGATCCGTACAATTCTGAACTAAGAAAGCAGATTGCGCAAGAGTATTATAGAGTTGGAAAGTATAAAGAAGCTTTAGATGAATGTAGCAATGCTTTATTTTGCAATGAAGAAGATGAAGAAACTCTATTTCTTGCTCATAAAATTGCAAATGATTTAGGCGAGGTGTATCTTACAAAAATAATAGAGCAGGATATTAAAAAAATAAAATAAATGTAATAAATTGATATAGTAACATTTAAAATAAATCTGCATATAATAAACTACACTCTATCAAAGGGGGATAACAATGGAGAAATTAATCACAGT
>JAOAFH010000135.1 GCA_026416355.1 Clostridiales bacterium
CTACATGTCTGGACCTGTGGCAGAGGCTGTATCAAAAGGAATGCTAAAATATCCTGCAATTATGCATACCCATGGTGGAAGGGCAAGAGCAATAGAGTCAGGAGATTTAAAAATAGACATTGCATTTATTGCAGCACCAACCTGTGATAGTTATGGCAATATAAATGGAGTTTATGGACCTTCAGCATGTGGAAGTCTAGGATATGTAATACCAGATGCAATGTATGCAAAGTGTGTTGTGGCAATAACAGATAATTTGGTAAGCTATCCAGCGTGTCCAATTGAAATAAGTCAAGAATATGTAGATTACATTGTAAAGGTAGAATCTATCGGAGATCCAAAAGGTATTGTATCAGGAACTACGCAAATAACAAAAGATCCAGTTGGACTTAAAATAGCAAAAATGGCAACAGAGGTTATAGATGCCTCAGGTCTTTTAAAGGATGGATTTTCATTTCAAACAGGTGCAGGTGGAATATCACTTGCAGTAGCAAAATATGTTAGAGATGTTATGAAGGAAAAGAGAATAAAAGGAAGCTTTGCAGCAGGTGGTATAACAGGATATATTGTTGATATGTTTATGGAAGGATTATTTGAAGCATTATTTGACGTACAATGCTTTGATTTAAAAGCAGTCGAATCATATAGAAAAAATGCTGCACATCAGGGAATGTCAGCTTCTCTTTATGGAAATCCACATAATAAGGGAGCTGTTGTAAACAATCTAGATGTAATGATTTTAGGTGCAACTGAAATAGATTTAGATTTTAATGTAAATGTAACAACAGGTTCTGATGGAAAGATAATGGGTGGTTCAGGAGGACATAGTGATACTGCAGCAGGTTCAAAGCTTGCCATTGTTGTATCAAAACTGCTAAAGGGAAGACTTCCAATTGTTGTTGACAAGGTAACAACAGTAACTACGCCAGGTGAAACAGTTGATGTTTTAGTAACTGAAAGAGGAATTGCAATAAATCCAAGAAGACAGGATTTAATTGAAAAATTAAAGGACACTAATCTGCCTATAATGACAATTGAGGAATTAAAAAATATGGCAGAGGAGATGGTTGGAGTTCCAGATAAAATAGAATTCGATGACAAAATAGTTGCAGTTGTTGAATATAGAGATGGAACTGTTATAGATGTTGTTAGAAAAATTAAAGAATAGGTGATTAGATGGATTTTAGGTTTGTATTTGACTATGAAAAGCCTATTGTAAATGAGTTTTTAAAAAAATTAGATTTAGTGTTAGAGGAAGATGTTGAAGAAACTCTTATTTGCTATGAAAAAGATGAGATTTTAGGTACATGTTCCTATTTCCAAAATATAATAAAGTGTTTTGGTATAAAGAAAGAATATCAGGGAGAGGGTTTAGCCTCTTCCTTAATTACCAAAATACAAAATAGGATGTTTGATAAAGGGATATATGAATATTTTGTTTTTACTTTAGACAAAAATGTTGCTATATTTGAGTCACTAGGTTATAAAAAGGTGGCATCTTCAGAAGGAGTTACTTTACTTGAAGGTGGCATGGCCTCAATTTATAAATATTTAGAAAATATGTTAATAAAGAGTGGGTTAGATAAAAATAAAAAAAGAGCAGCACTAGTTGTAAATTGCAATCCATTTACTTTAGGACATCAATACTTAATAGAAACTGCCGCAAAGGAAAATGATGATGTTGTTGTTTTTGTTGTTGAGGAAGATAGGTCAGCTTTTCCAACGGATATTAGGTTTAATCTTGTAAAGGAAGGGTGCAAACACTTAAATAATGTGATAGTTTTAAAGGGTGGAAGATATATTATATCTTCAAACACATTTCCAGCATATTTTTTAAGAAAAAAGGATGATAAGTTATCTATATATACAAAACTTGATGCTACTATTTTTGGTATGTATATATCAAAGGTATTTAATATTGGAAAAAGATATGTTGGAACAGAGCCATACTGTGAAGTTACAAATGAATATAACAATTCATTAAAGGAAATACTTCCAAAGTATTCTGTTAAGGTACACTTAATTGAAAGACTTGTAAAAGACGGTATTAAAATAAGTGCATCAATGGTAAGAAGTCTTTTGAAAGAAGGAAGAATAGAAGAAGTTAAGAATTTAGTTCCTAAAACAACGTATGATTTTTTAATGACTCAAGAGGGAAAGGAAATTATAGAAAAAATAAAAAGGAGAGATTTGCCACATTGATTGGTATTTTACAAGCAAGAGAAGAAAGATATGAAAAAATACTGGAACTTATAAATAAAAAATTAGGAACAGTTTTGTGTGCTAAAATAAACTATCCAGGAAAAGATAAAAATACCTATCATTCTAAAAAGGCTTTTAATATATTGAAACAATCATTGTTATCATTATTTAAAGAAAACATTGTTTTAACAAAAGATTTACAAGGACTAGATGGAGATAGTTTACTTTTAGTTTTAAATTTAAATATAGTTGATGCAAAACGAATGTCTATTGATGTTGAAAATAATCACCCATTAGGGAGATTATTTGATATAGATATTTATAATGAAGAAGGGACTCCTATAAGTAGAGAAAAATTTGATTTAAAACCTAGAGGATGTATTGTGTGTGGTAAAAATGCTAGGGAATGTATTTTAAATAATAATCACTCAATATATGAAATACTAAATAAAGTAAATGTAATGATAGATTCATTTGGAGATGAATATGCTAGATGAAAAAAGTTTTATTGAATATATAGCAAAAACAGCTCTACAGGCAACTATACTGGAAGTATTAACACACCCTAAACCTGGACTTGTAACACCTTTTTCAAATGGTTCACATAATGATATGAATTATGTAACCTTTATCAAAAGTGCCAAGTCTATTGCACCTTTTTTAGAGCTATTTGTAAAAGCAGGGTTTAATAAAGAAGAGGATATTTTAAAAGAGCTTAGAAAAGTAGGACTTGAAGCAGAAAAAGAAATGTTTAAGGCCACCAATGGAATAAATACTCATAAAGGGTTGATTTTTATACTTGGAATTATATCAGCAGCATATGGAAATTTGATTTATACAAATGAAGGAATATCAAAAGAGAGGCTTTCAAACAAGGTTAAAAATATAACAAGAGGCATAGTTGAAAGAGAACTTAAAAATAATAATTATCAGCTAACCAATGGGCAAAAAATATTTTATAAATACGGTATTACAGGAATAAGGGGAGAAGTAGAGCAAGGGCTTCAATCAATATTTAACTATGCACTACCTACATTAAAATCTTATATAAAAAAATTAGATTTAAATGATGCTTTGGTAAATACTCTTTTAAGTTTGATGGCTGTTGTTGATGACACAACAGTTGTTCATAGGTCTGACTTAGATGGTCTTATGTTTGTAAAAAAAATTTCCCAAGAAGCATTAAATTTAGATGGAATGTTAACAAAAGATGGAAGACAACATATAGAAAAGATGAATCAGGAGTTTATAAAAAGAAGAATAAGTCCAGGAGGATGTGCAGATCTTTTATCAGCAACATATATGATATACAAAATCCAAAACGATATGGGGGAATAATTTATGCATATGTTACTTTCTACAATACTTGAACACAATAGACATTATACTGAACTGGGTGAAGTTGCTACATATATACCAGAGCTTTCAAAGGCAAACAAAAATCATCTAGGAATATATGTGGTTACTTTAGATGGTGAAGAGTATGGTGAAGGAGATTGTAATGTAAAATTTACTATGCAAAGTGTTTCAAAGGTTGTAACACTTATGCTTGCGCTTTTAGATAATGGACCTGAAAAGGTGTTTAATAAAATTGATATGGAACCTACTGCAGATACATTTAATTCAATAAGTTCACTTGAAACAAGAAATCCACAAAAACCATTAAATCCAATGATTAATTCAGGAGCAATTGCAACAACATCTTTGATATATGGAGATAGCTGTGATAAAAAGGTAGAAAGAATTTTAAAGTTTACAAGAAAGATAACAGGTAATAAAGAAATAGCAATAAATTATGATGTATTTAGATCAGAAAAGGAAACAGGGCATAGAAATAGAGCTCTTGCATACTATATGAAAAGTACAGGTGTTATTTGTGGAGATGTTGAAGATACACTAGATGCATATTTTATGCAATGTTCAATAGAGGTTACATGTAAGGATCTTGCAAGGATAGGGGCAATGCTTGCCAACAATGGAATTGCACCATGGACAGGAGAGAGAATAATTCCTGCGCATTATGCAAGAATAGTAAAAACAATAATGGTTACTTGTGGTATGTACGATGAATCAGGAGAATTTGCAGTAAAGATCGGTGTTCCTGGTAAAAGTGGAGTAGGTGGTGGTATTTTAGCATCTGTTCCAAATAGAATGGGTATAGGTGTATTTGGTCCTGCTCTAAATAAAAAGGGTAATAGTGTGGCAGGTCTTAAGGTACTAGAAGAACTTTCAAGAGAACTTGATTTAAGTATATTCTAAGGAGGATTGAATGAAAAAAGTAGGAATTGCGTTAATAGTTATTGGTATTGCAATACTATCATATACAGGAATAAATCAATATATTGCATACAAAGAAAGGCAAGCTCTTATAGAGACGGCATTAAAGGTAAAGCCTATTGCTACAGATCAAAATAATAAAAGTACAAATGATAAAGCGAATAATAAACAGCAGTATAATGCTAAAAATCCTATTGGTGTACTTGAGATACCTAAAATAGATTTAACTGTACCAATTGTAGAGGGTGCAACACAGGAGAGCTTAAAAAATGCGGTAGGGCACATAGAAGGTACAGGAAAATTAGGTGAAATAAATAATAATTATGCAATTGCAGGACATAGATCCCATACAACAGGAAGGTTTTTTAATAGGCTTGATGAAATAGAATTAGGGGATGAATTAATAATCAAAACAGCTACTGGTGAGTTTAAATATTTAGTGTTTGAAAAAAAAGTTGTAACTCCAGATAAGGTGGATGTATTAAATCCAATTGAGGGGAAATCTGTGGTGACACTAATTACTTGTCATCCACTATATAGTAATAAACAAAGACTAGTAGTTTTTGCAGAGCTCAAAAAATAAAATGGAGCAGGTAACGGGAATCGAACCCGCATAGCCAGCTTGGGAAGCTGGAGCTCTGCCATTGAGCTATACCTGCATTACACTTTTATAATAGTAAATTCATAAAATATTTTCAATTTTCAAATAAAGTTAAAATTGTTTATTTTATCTGTTTAATTTTATTTACAGGGTTAATTCTCATAATTACATAATTTTTCAAATTATTGTATATGAGGAGGGGGTTATATGTATCAGTTAAAGTATGTTTTTGAAAATAATATTCCTCTTTTTGACTGCAATTTTTGTGGGAATTGTAATGGTTTTATTGAATCTAAGTCTTTAATCCACATTAAAAATAGAGGTTGTTGCTGGTATTATCCTAAATATACTTTAATGGATATAAGAAATATTTTAATTATAGGGAGAGAAGATTTTATACATAATCTATTTACATTAAATAATACAAAGGTAAGCAATTTTTATATTGAGGTTAATGGATTCTTTGATAAAAGTTCATATGAAAAATACGAGGGTAGTGAAGAATTTGATACTAGGCTCTTTTTTAGAGTATGTCCATTCTTTGATACAAATGGGTGTGGAATTAATTTTAAATTAAGACCACATCCATGTAATTTATATTTATGCAGAGAAGTAATAGAATTTGCTAAGGATAAGTACAAGCTATATTCAAAGGAAAGAATAGATTATTATTCATATATGAATTATTATAATGAACAGATTAAACAAGATTTGAGAAGTAAAAGAGTGGATTTATTATCTGATAATAAGTTAGTATTAGAGTTGCTAAAGGGATATAATATTCCACAATTTGAACCCAGAAAACTTGATACTATTAGTTTAAATAGAAATGAAACAGTAAATACACATTGTTTTAGAAACAATAAAGAGAGAATAATTATAGATGAGTGTGTATAATTTACTGTAAAATATAAAATTCTGGGCTGGCATACATAAAGAATATTACATAATTATATAGAGAAAGCAAGATTCATTGAACAACTTAAGGTGTATATTGTTACAAACAGTAGAGATTCTTAGATTTTTTGTTTCTTAATTGACAAAAATATTAATAAGGGTGATTTTTTAAAAAGCCCCATGAGTGGGTTTTAATAGGCATATTTCATTAACTTTAGCAATTCTTAGCTTTTCGACTTTTCATACGTCCGTAATTATGTACAGGACGTACATAGCCGAGCGGCCATCAAGGATGATGGCATCGCGAGGGTAGGACGTTGAAAACAAAGAAAAGGTTAGAATTGCTTAGTGTAATGAACTAATGCCTAAATTAATCCACTCATGGGGCTAAGTTGAGATTAATTAGAACATAAAATTAGATAGAAAATCTTAGAGACTCTTTTTAAAATACAACAACAGTTTGTAATTGCTAATGCATGTTTGTTTAGCATAGTATAATAGTCTATTCTAATTCTTGCATCATTATTCAATAGTATTAGATTGGTCTATATCATTTTCAGATTTTGTATTTTCATTGATTTCTATTTCTTCACAAGCTATAATTTCACTGCTATTACTCATTGAAACTAAAGCTAAATTACATAAATATACATTCAAGAACACCTTTAAATAAGACGATAATAAAGTTAATAGATATTTTGAAAAATTATATTTACTAATAAGTAAGCTAATAATCAAAACAGGGAACATTACTAATATTGTTACACCTAATATAGGGAAGAATTTTTTTATTCCTAGCCTAAATCCATTGGCAAATCCACTAGAAAAGTTATAGTCATTCATTATTGTTGAAGGAATAGTTGGCATTAATGTAACTGTAAAAAATAAAATTGCCAATAAAAATATTATAGTAACAGCTATAAATGGACCTATCAGACCTAAAATAGCTCTCGAGTAGTTATGTAATTTAAATTTACTAAAAGCTATTGATGCTAATGTAATAAAATATATTAAAGATATAACTAAAAATATTAGATTATTAATAGTACTTATTCCTAATACTCTTAGATAATATTTTAATGATGTTTTAAATGACTGTTTTAAGTCAGAAGGTTTATCTTTTAGTTTATCTTTAATTAATACAAAAGACCAAGATTCGAATAATGGAGTTAGAAATATAGCAACAATAAACAATAATAGGATGCTAAGTAGTATTTTAGAAATTGATTCCATTATTAGATGTGGTGGTACATTTTCAAATTCAGAGTAATCAATACGGTTAAATTGAAATAAAGAAGTAATAATAGCTAGTATTATTGCAGGAACAACAGCTAATTGGTTTTTAAAAAAATCATTTAGTGATTTTTTAAGCATTAAATCATCTCCATTAAATAATAATCAATAAATATAATATTTAAATTTAACCATAAAAATTCCTTTTTACTAAATTTTTATGTTGATTTTAATAAAAAAAAAATTTAAAATAAAATTGTGTCAAAATTTGTTTAGAGGTGTAGATATGAGGCTAGTTAGCATAGATAGAGTTAAACCTGGAGATGAACTGGGACAGAGCATACTAGGTTCAGATGGAGCAATACTTTTAAGAGA
>JAOAFH010000165.1 GCA_026416355.1 Clostridiales bacterium
ATGTGTATAAGAGACAGTCCTTAGTTGCTCTATAATACTCCCAAATTGCGAATGCTATATCAGAGCCTATATGATATTCTTCATCTCCAGTCCATATTCTTACTGCATTCCCATCATAATCTACTCCCCATTTTGGAGTAACCTCTGAACCATCATCAGCTGATTCCCATGGAAATTGTGCTCCCTTATATCCATTTAGTTGAGCATTTTTTCTTGCTCCTTCTAAAGTGTTATATCTATATAGTAAAAGCGACTTTGCAACCTCTGGGTTTGTATATACAAAGAATGGCAACATGAATATTTCAGTATCCCAAAACACATGTCCCTTATATCCTTCACCATGTAATGCCTTTGCTGCAATACTAACCCTTGGATCATCTTTGTATGCAGATGAAGCAAGTTGAAACAAATTAAATCTAGTTCCTACTTGAGCTGTCTCGTCTCCTTTAATTTTTATATCCATACCATCCCAAATTTTTTTCCATACATTTGAATGTTCCCTTAGCTCATTTTCATAACCATCAAGTTGGAAATTGATAAGTTCATTTTTACAAACCGAAATCAATTCTTCTTTTGGATCTCTTGATGAATAGGTTGTACCATATTTATATATGGTATATTCCCTTCCTTCATCAACAAACATTTCATAAACTTCCCTAACTCTTTCACCAAGTTTCGTAAACTTTCTTGTTTTAAATGCATTTCCACTTTCATCCTTACAAACTACTGTTGTTGCTTCTACTATTTTAATTTTGTTGTCAAATGTTTTTGTTTTTAAAGCAATTCCCGGTCTTAAATCTACTGATTCCACAACTTCAAAGTGCTTAGTTAGCCAAATCGGATCAAATGTGCTGTTTAACACTGTTCCATCTATAATGTTTTCAATAAATATTTTTGCTCTAAAATTAACTGGAGTTACTGTATATTTAGCAGCCCATCTATGAACATTATATCTACTCACAAATCTCTCTGTTTTTATATCAATTATTCTTCCCGAATTTAGTTCTACTTTATAGTTTGAGTATAATATTCCATTTTCCATATCAAGCCTTCTATTAAAATCTAAAAGGCTGTTATTATCAATATCCACTATTTCGCCATCAACATATATATTTAAAACAAGAGGGTCTTGGCAGTTAACTATTTCAGTTACCTGTGATGTATTTTTATCAAAGACACCTGCAATAAAATTTCCTCTTTCACCTATTTTAGAAAACTCTATTGCTCCTCTAAGACCTCTATAACCATTTGCCAAAGTAAAAATAGTTTCGTATTTTCTGTTTTGGCTTGAATTATATTCATTCAAAACAACATTCCAAAGTTTATCCATATTGTTCCTCCTGTTTCCGCAATCGTTTTTGTTCATTTTCATTATAAAACATATCAAAAACGTTTTCAATAGTTTTTATTAAATTTTTCGATTATTTTAACATTATTTTTCTTGTATAAACTCTTTATTTCTCAATATTGCTTAATTTTTATAATTTATAAACTTTTCTATTTATTTTTAAAATATATCTTGATAACTAAAACGTTTTTGGTATAATTTAAGTAGTTAATAGCAAAGGAGGATTATTTCATGATAAAAGGATGTATATTTGACCTTGATGGTGTAATAGTTGATACAGCAAAATATCATTATCTAGCGTGGAAAAGGCTTGCAAATGAACTTGGATTTGATTTTACTGAAGAAGATAATGAACGCCTAAAGGGTGTTAGTAGAATGAAATCCCTTGAAATATTATTGGAAGTAGGAAATAAAGAATTTGATGAAAAAACGAAATTAGAACTAGCAGATAAGAAAAATAACTGGTATGTTGAATACATATCTAAAATGGACGAAAGTGAAATATTAGATGGCGTAAAGGATTTTCTAACTAGTCTTAGAGAAAAGGGAATAAAAATATCTTTAGGTTCTGTTAGCAAAAATGCCATGACTATATTAAAAAATATAAATTTGCTACCATATTTTGATGCAATTATCGATGGAACAAAGGTTACAAATGCTAAACCTGATCCTGAGGTATTTTTAAGGGCTGCAGAAGAACTTTCACTCAAACCTGAGGAATGTTGTGTGTTTGAAGATGCTGTTGCAGGAATTGAGGCTGCAAAACGTGCAAACATGAGGGTAATTGGAGTAGGTTCAAAAGAAATCCTTAAAGATGCTGACAAGGTTATTAGTGGATTTAAAGATGTTACAATTGATATATTAAATTTCTAAAATAATACTGAATGGCTTCTAACCCCTAGATTAAATAAAAATAAAGGACAAGTCTTGGCTCCCCCTTTGACTTGTCCTTTATTCAGCTCTTTTTTAAATATATAATACTTAAGACAACAACTACTATTCCTAAAACCTGTACTATACTTAGAAATTCATTTAAAAACAAAAATCCTAATAATGCAGATGAAGGTATTTCTAGAGTACTTATTATAGAAGTTGTAACAGGTCCTATATGCTTTATTGCTGCATATAAAAGAGTTAATGGGACTATTTCACATAATAATGCCAAATTAAATGCATTCTTTACTGAAATCATATCAACATAAGGCAATCTATTTACAAATTTATAGTTAAATATAAATAGAACTATCAAAGAAAACATTGTAGTATAGAAGGTTATAACAAGCTCATTAACATCTTCAACTATTCCTTCTGCATATATGTTCATTGCAGAATAAAACACTGCAGACAATACACCAAAAACAATCCCAATTAACATATCACTAGTAAATTTAAATTTAAATATATTTAATACCAACATACTTCCAATGAACGTAAATAAAATGGATAATGCCTTTTTGTACCCTATTGGTTGTTTTTTAAATACAGCCACATATATTGCAACCATTGTTGGATATGTGTATAAAAGTAGTGTAGCCTCCGCTGCATTTAAGTATTTAAATGATGAATAGAAAAATACCGTCATTAATGTATTAAATATAGCCCCTTGTATAAATAGTTTTTTCATAATAGATTTATTAAGTTTAAGGGAATCTCTATATTTAAAAACACATATAATAAATAAAATTATACCTGCAATTATGTATTGTAACATCAATAGGTCAACAGGCGAAAAATTATTACTATATCCTTCTTTAACAAAAATACCGGCTGAACCAAACAGTACAGCCGAAATTATAGCATACATAAATCCTTTTGTTTTCACACAAATCATCCTTTTTCTATTACTCTATCTTCTAAAATTTTTATTGCCTCATTATATAGTATATTATACTTTTCTTTACTATATGGCGGTAGTTTTGATAGTTCTGTTTTTACTCCAAATGGCCTAAATGGAATAAGAACTAACCTTGTATAATCATTTAAATTCTTAATTAAGTATGAAATCTCCTTTACATCTTCTATACTATCGTTAAATCCTTCAACCAAAACATATCTTACTTCATATAGAAGCCCTGTTTTTGAAAGAAACTCTAAATTTTCTAATATAGGTTTATTTGATACTCCTGTTAGCTTTTTGTGTACCTTATCGTTAAGTGCTTTAATATCAAGCATAAACCCATCAACACACTTAACTAGTTTATCTAAACTTTCTTGGTCTGTAAAGCCATTTGTGTCAATAAATGCCGTTAAGCTTGTCTTGTTTTTTACCTTTTCTATAACTTCTAAAATAAAATCTATTTGAAGAGTACATTCTCCACCTGAGAATGTTATACCATCTAAAAATATTTCATTGTCTAAAATTATTTTTAAAAGCTCATCAGATTCCATTTCAATATATTTTGGTGAAGAAAAGTTTTTACAAGCTTCAAGGCATCTATCACACATAATACACTTTGTCTTATCATACTCAATTTTGCCATTTGCTTGTTGTAGAGCTCCTTGAGGACAATTATCAACACAAACCATGCATAAATTACACATTCTTTGTGTCTCTGGATTATGACAATAAAGACAGGCCATATTGCATCCCTGCATAAATATGGCCATTCTATTTCCTGGTCCATCTATAAAGCTATTTTCAATTATTCTATTGATAAAACCCTTCATTCAACTTCTCTAACCCTTCTATCTAGTGTTTTATTATTTTTAATGCTTTCTGCACCTAGCTTTACAGTATCTTCCCTTAGCGCTTCTCCTCGGTTATATTTTTCAACATCACTTCTTTTTACAAGATATCCTGTTATTCTAATAAGTTCTGAATCAGATGTATTCATTGCAAAAACCTTTATTCCACTTTTCATAGCAGCATCAACTATCTTTAAAACTCCATCTATATTGGTCTTTGCAGTCTTATCAAATACATAAATATCACTTACACCTGTATTGAAATATTTGTGAAGTGCTCCTTCGGTTTTAATTTGATTATAAATACTTGGTTCACTTCCTATTTTAATTCTAACACCTGCTGTTACATCTATATCTGAATCTATTCCTGATTGTGCATGGAAACCTATTTTACCATCTGTTCCATAGCATCCATAACCTTCAATACTATCGATTACAAACTTAATTTTTGAAAGTATCTCATCAGCATATTTTATCGCTTCTTCATCATGGCCTAGCTTTAATCCTGTTAAAACTTCTATACATTCATATAACCCAAAAATACCTGCCATTGAAGTAAAGTTGTTTATGTCTATAAGCCCTTCTTTAGACAAGAAAGACGTCTCAAAGAACTTAGCCTCTTCAACAATAAATTTAGCCCTAGCATTAATAACTTCACACAATGAATCTACAACATTAGGAAGAACCTTTTCAATAAAATCGTTGTAATCCTTTGCTTCAAGAGCAGCCTTCTTTAGATTTAATCTAACTAAAGTATAGCTTCCTCCACCTATTTTAAGTGTATTATAGCAGCTTGCCACTCCATAATTTTCACCTAAAATATTTTTTATTTCTTCATGATTAACAAAATATGGTTTTCCTATTTCTAAGGCAACCTCTGCAGCTAATTTTGCAAATTCATTTGAAGTTTCTTGTTTTGAATACTTTAATGATATATTAGGAACAGCCTTTTTAAGCTCTCTTTCTATTTCAAGTATTATTCTTCCTGCCTTTGTTTCCTTAGGTCCAATATTCATATGAACAAATGCATCTGGTAAAGTTTTTTCTATGTTTATAAGAAGCATTTTTATTAGTTTTCTAGCTTCATTTTCTGAAACTGTATCAATATATTTTTCTAAAATATAATCAAGTTGTCCTACATACACAGGATAGCCTGTAATTGATGGCACAAACTGATATATAACCATAAGTGCATTAACTGCATCATATAGGTCATTTGGAGGCTCTATACCTAGATATTGACTCCCATTTTCCATATACTTCTCATAGTCAGGAAGTATATATCTTGGTCTATATGGAGCATGACCTTCAAAAATATCACAAAGAATCCCCTTCTTTAAGTGTTTTTCTGTTTTTACACTTAAGTTAACATAGCTTAGTGTATTTTCTGCTGCCTGTGCCAAAAGGTGCTTTTTCTCTTTATAGTCTATGTTAGTGTTAGATATAATTTCAAAAACATTCATAATATCACCTCAATTTTAGTATAGCACAAGTCTGATTTTTGTAAAATAAAATAAGTAAACAAAAGGTGCCTAGCACCTTTTGTTTACTTATTTAACCTCTTATTGATTTTTCAATGATAGTATCTAAAAGCTGTGAAAAACTTATTCCTACTGCCTTTGCGCTCTTTGGGAAAAGACTATTTTTTGTCATGCCTGGCAAAGTATTTACTTCTAGAATATATGGTACTCCTTCTTTAATTATCATATCAACCCTTGCATATACTCTACATTTTAGAAGTTCATAGGTTTTAACAGCCATATACTCTATTTTTTCTTGTAATTCCTTTTCAAATTCTACAACAAACTCATCAGCACCACCATCGGCATATTTTGAAGTATAATCAAAGAATGCTGATTTTGGCTTTATTGCTAAAATCGGAAGCATCTTTCCATCAAGTATAGGACAGGTTATTTCATCACCCTTAATATATTCTTCTATCATTACTTCTGTATCATATTTTAATGCTTCTTTAACTGCATCCATAAGTTCACTATCGTTATTAACGATTGTAGTTGCTACACTTGAACCACCTGAGTTAGGTTTTACAACAAGTGGATATCCAATTTCTCTAGCTTTATCTATATTAAAGTTTATGCTATTTATAATAATCCATTTTGCAGTATTAAGTCCCCCAAACTTTAATATTCTCTTTGTCATGTCCTTATCCATACATACTGCGCTTGTTAAAAGATTGCATCCTGAATAAGGAATATTTAAAGTTTCAAGCACTCCTTGAACTGTTCCATCTTCACCAAAATGCCCATGAAGTGCAATAAACGCAAAATCTATTCCCTTAACCTTTTCTATAAGTTCTTCTTTTTTATCAATTTGTATTGCTACAACTTCGTATTTTGATTTATCTAGGTTATTTACTATTTCCATTCCTGTTTTTAGTGATATTTCTCTTTCTGTAGAAATTCCACCCATTATTACTCCTATTTTCATTTCAATCCCTCCAACTTTTTTACTACATCTCCTATTATTTTAAATCCCTTCTCTATTTCCTCATTAGTTACCCTTGAAATACCTAATCTTAGAGTATTGTTACCTTTATTGTCTATATAAAAGACATCACCTGGTGTAAAGATTACTCCTTGCTTTAGACATTCATCTAATACTTTTCTTGAAGAAATATTGTTAAGCTCTATAAATAGATGAAGCCCACCTTCTCCTAATATCTTTTTGTGTGGAATATATTTTTTTGCACACTTAATTGCCCATTCAAATTTGTCTCTGTATATCCTTTTAACTTTATTTATATATTTTTCAAGATTTCCTCCTGAAAGATATTCGTAAAGCAAAGCTTGATCTAAAAATGATGTGTGTATATTTAAATTTCTCTTTAGACTTTCAATATAATTAATAAGCTCTTTATCTGCAAGAATCCACCCTATTCTTATACCTGGAAATAAAACCTTTGAAAAGCTGCTGATATAAATTATACTATTCCCTCCATCTAGTGCAGCAAGGGGAAGAATGTGTGAACTATGGTATCTTAGTTCTTCATTAAATCCATCTTCAATAATTGGAACGTTATATTTTTTAGCAATCTCTAAAATTTTTAGCCTATTTTCTGGAGAAAAAACAACTCCTGTTGGATTGTGATATGATGGGGTTAAATATATACATTTTGAATTAGATTGTTTAATTTTTCTATCTAGCATATTAATATTTATTCCACCATCTTCAACATCAACAGCAATAAGCTTTGCTCCCTTTAACCTCATTATATTTATTGCTGTGTTGTGGGTTGGATTTTCACAAACAATTTCTTCACCTTCATTTAAAATTGCACTTAAGACTAAATTTAAAGCCTCAGTATATCCATTTGTTATTATAACATCCTTGCCCTTTAAATCAATTCCTTTTAGTTTTAAATAGGACTTAATCTCCTCAATCAATGGTCTATATCCTATTGCATAACCATAGTTTAAAATCTTTCCTTCCTCTAGAGAAATCCTGTTTAAAAATGCTCTTTTAAATTCATCTAAATCAAAAAGCTTTGGATCAGGAGAAATGCTTTTAAATGAAATCATTCCCCTTTCCCACTTTGCCTCGTGTTTTGTTATATCTAATCTATCAGAGAGAATAGCTTCATCAGTTAATTTACTTTTCCAGTCAATTTTTATTGCTGTTTTATCTTTATTTTCTATGCTAGAAACATAATATCCCTTTGCCTTCTTTTGATATATAAATCCTTCATCTTCTAGATAATTATATGCCTCTATTACTGTATTTCTAGAAACACCAATTATCTTAGAAAGCTCCCTTGTTGATGGAAGTCTTGTATGGGACTTAATAATTCCCTTTAATATAAGTTCTTTAATGTAGTCCTTAACTTGAAGATAATATGCCTTATCACCATTTAATTTAAAATCATCAAACATTTCTACATCACCTAATTATATTGTGGCATATTTAAAACAAAAAATAAAGAACCACAGAATATATTTGTTTTATATTCTGTGGTCCACTAATTTTATACTGTCACTGTTTCAGCCTTATTAACCTTTTCCATTGTTATACCTGTAAATCCATAGAATATTGATACAAGTGGATTAATTAGGTTTAGGAATGCATATGGTAAATATGCAAATGGATAAACTCCTAATGTACTATACATAAACGCTCCACAAGTATTCCATGGTATAAGTGGTGAAGATAATGTACCTGCATCTTCTAGACATCTTGATAGATTCTTTGGAGCAAGTCCCTTTCTATCGAAAGCACTCTTATACATTCTTCCTGGTACAACTATTGAAAGATATTGGTCACCTGCAACAACATTAGTAAATATACTTGAAACTATTGTAACTAAAACAAGTGAACCGGTACTGTCTGAGAATGAAAGTAGTCCTTCTGCAAGTCTTTCAAGGAAACCTGCTTTTTCCATTATACCACCAAATGTCATGGCACAAAGGATAAGTGAAACTGTATACATCATGCTTTGCATACCACCACGAGTAAGTAGTTTATCAACAATTTCAAAACCTGTTTCTGATACATATCCATCATTTAAAACATTAATGATTGTTCCAATTGATTGATGTTGGAATATACCTGCGAATAACGCACCTAGTAATGTACCTGTAAACAATCCTGGTATTGCTGGAACCTTTTTAACAACCATTATAATAACTATGATTGGAGGTATTAGTAACCAAATGCTAATTGAAAATTGTTTTGAAAGTGCATCTAGTATTTGATTTATCTTTCCATAGTCTAGTTCTTTTCCTGCATATCTTGCACCTAAAATTCCATATAAAACAAGTGAAATAAGTAAGCTTGGTCCAGTTGTGAAAATCATATGTCTTACATGGTCAAATAGTGTTGCCCCTGCCATTGCTGGAGCTAGGTTTGTTGTATCTGAAAGTGGTGACATCTTGTCTCCAAAGTATGCACCTGAAATTATTGCACCTGCTACCATTGGAGCTGGTATTCCAAGACCTTGTCCAACACCAAGTAATGCAATACCTACTGTTCCTGCTGTTGTCCATGAACTACCTGTTGCAAGTGATACAATACAACAGATTATACAAGTTGCAGCCAAGAATATTCCTGGTGATAAAATCTTAAGTCCGTAGTAAATCATTGCTGGAACTGTACCTGATATTATCCAAGCACCAATAACTGTTCCTATAATCATAAGGATTATAATTGCTTGCATTGACATTGATATAGTATCTATTATTCCTTTTTCTATGTCTTCCCATTTATAGCCAACCTTAACTGCCATAAGAGCTGCCACAAGCGCTGCAAATACTAATGGAATATGTGGACTCCCCTCAAATTTAATGATAGTTACTGAAAGAAATACAACTAGCGCTACAACTGGAATAAGCGCTTCTAAAACAGATGGTTTTCTTGGTACGTTTGACATAAGCCAACCCCCGTCCTTTCAATTTAATAATTTTAATGTAATTATTTTAATTTAATTTAATTTTATCATCATAATTATACACAAGCAAGAATATTTGAAATATTCTTAAAATATAATAATTCGATTATATTCGACAAATTAAACGCAAAATTATTTGCACTTTTTATCATTTTAACATGTTAAATTGATAAATTACTTTTAAAATTATACTATCATTTTTATAATTATGCAATAGTATTTATAAAATTTCTGCATGTAATTTTATATAAAATTACATACCCAAACATAAAAATCCTAATTTTGGGTAATGATATTATTAAATTAAACATATTAAGGAGATGATTAATTTGAACAAACACGTAATTGATCTACTTTCCCTAATTGCTGTGGTTGTTGGTGGAGTGAACTTAGGACTTGCTGCACTTTTTGAATATGACCCTCTAGCTATGATACTTGGAGGATATGGGACTTATTATACAAAAGTTGCTTACATTATAATTGGAATTGCATCCCTTTGGACTTTTTATACATACCTAATGACCCCTGGAGAAGATATTGTAAAAGATAATAAATAAAAGTGTTGTCGCACAAGTTTTTGTAAAATGACTAGAACATACTGCAAAATTAGAGCCATTAAACAATTAAAGAAGTATATTGATATAAACTATAGAAACTCTTAGATTTTTGACTTTAAAAATTCTGTAAATCAGCACACGGATGTGCTGAGCTGAGTCAGCCACCATGGACGGAGGCTGACGAAGGTAAGAATTTTTAAATAAAGAAAATCTTAGAGTTTCTTTGTGAAATATCCTAATACTTCATAATTGTTAATGGCTCTTAATCCTAGAATATTATGCGATAGCCTTTATTTCCTACTTCCTGGTTTTACATATGGTATTCCCTCTTTACAAAGTGGGCAAACATCTGCATCAAATGTTTCAATATCAATTTTTAGAGCGCTATATACAGGATATCCTATATCCCCTGTTGTTCTGTCAACTAGACAAGCAATTCCAACAACCTCTCCTTTACATTCTTTTATTACCTCTGCAACCTCTAGTGAAGACTTACCTGTTGTTACAACATCTTCTGCTATAAGTACCCTTTCACCTTCTTTAATTTCAAATCCTCTTCTTAGTTTCATAACTCCATCTTCTCTTTCGGAAAATATAGCTCTTTTATTTAGCTGTCTTCCTATCTCATAGGCAACTATTATTCCCCCCATTGCAGGTCCAACTATAACATCAATATCTAAATCTTTTATCTTTTTAACAACTTCATTTACAATTATCTCTGCCTTATCTGGATACATAAGTACCTTTGCGCATTGCATATATCTATTGCTATGTCTTCCTGATGACAATAAAAAGTGTCCTTCTAATATTGCTCCTGTTTCCTTAAATATGTTTATCATGATACCCCTCCTATATTATTCCTCTTATTTCATCTAACGACTTTATATTTTCTTTTTCCATAAATTTATTTATTCCATCTATTATTTCAATGGTTGCTTTTGGATTCATAAAATTTGCTGTACCAATTTGAATTAGGTGAGCACCTGCCATTATAAACTCTATTGCGTCTTTATAATCAACAATTCCACCTAGTCCACATATTGGCACATCAACAGCCTTTGAAACTTCATAAACCATTCTAAGTGCAATTGGTTTTATTGCAGGTCCTGAAAATCCTGCAAAAACATTATTGAATATAGGCTTCCTTTTATATATATCAATTGCCATAGCCTTAAAAGTGTTAACTAGGGATATGGCATCTGCCCCTGCATCAACACACTTTACTGCCATATCCACTATATCCTCAGCATTAGGCGAAAGTTTTACTATAAGAGGTTTAGTTGTTACCTCTTTAACCGCACATACAACCTCTTTTGCAACACTTGATTTAATTCCAAAGTTCATTCCACCCTCTTTTACATTTGGGCAGGATATATTTAGCTCAATCATATCTATATCTGTTTTATCTAGCCTACTTGCTCCTTCAATATAGTCGTCTATTGATGAACCACCTAAATTCGCAATAATAGGTACATTATACATTTTCATTTTTTCTAGATAACTATTTATAAACTCATCTATTCCTGGATTTTGAAGCCCTATGCTGTTTAGCATTCCACCCCTTACCTCATGTATCCTAATTCCCTCATTACCTTCTTTTTTATTTAGTGTAAGTCCCTTTGTAATTAATCCTCCAAGCTTTGAAACATCAATTATTCCATCATACTCCATCCCAAAGCCAAATGTTCCTGATGCAACTAAAACTGGATTTTTAAAATCTATTCCACATACATTTACATTAAGCACTAAACACCACATCCGTTCCTTTAAATACTGGTCCGTCTACACAAACCCTTTTCTTTCCTTCATTAGTATTGCAAGTACACCCAAGACATGCCCCTACACCGCACGCCATCCTCTTTTCCATCAATACATAAACAGGAGTTGCACATCTCTTGCATATATTCACAACCTTCTTTATCATAACCTCTGGTCCAC
>JAOAFH010000054.1 GCA_026416355.1 Clostridiales bacterium
CTATCAAGCTGTGACATAACTCTATCAATATCATGATTAGTTAAAAATGGAGCATCAACATATTCTTTGTACTCCTCTTTATAGGCATCATATGTATAACTTATTCTTTGATTAAACTTTGTTGCAATACCAGTGTTTAATGAATCTATTATTCTTTCTGCTATACCAAAGTTAAAGCATGAATCAAACGCATTATAAAATGGAGCTATTTTTGATTCACTATCCCAAACCTCTCCTACTATATAGAAATCCTTATTTAAACTTCTAGCGTAATTTGAAAACTCCTTCCACCACTCAACAGTATCCTTAAATCTTTTTGGTTCATAAATATGTAGTGCAGCATCAACTCTAAAACCATCTACTCCCTTTTCTATCCAGAACTTAACAATATCCTTCATTTCTTTTCTAACTTTTTTATTATCGAAATTTAAATCTGGCATCTCAGACCAAAATGTTGCATAGTAGTAATTTTTTCTATCCTTAGTTTGCCAAGCCCTCTCACCTATACCTGAAAGCTCTGCTAAATTTGTATCTTTATTTGCCCACACATAATAGTCTTTATATTTTCTATCACCTTCAAGTGCTTTTTTAAACCATGGGTGTTGGCTACTTGTGTGATTTGGAACAAAATCCATAATTATTTTTATTCCATTTTCATGGGCCTTTTTTAATAGATTTTCAAAATCCTCCATCGTACCATAATCTTCATTAATACCTTTATAGTCTGTTACATCATATCCATGATAACTAGGTGATGGATTTATTGGGTTTAGCCATATTGCATTTACTCCTAAGCTTTTTATGTAATCAAGCTTTTTTGAAATACCATTTAAATCCCCTATTCCATCTCCATTTGAATCATAAAACGATCTAACAAATATTTGATATACAACTAACCCATCCTTTTTAGTTCTTTGTGCAATCGTTTGCTTACCGTTAAAAAAACACCCTACACTAGAGAGCAGGGTTAAAAACATAAGTGCTAATGCTAAAATTCTTTTTTTCATTATCTAATCCCCCTGACATTATATATTTTAATAAGTTTTAGAGTTTCTTCATCTGGTGTAATATATGCTGCCATTTTCCCCTTATCTTCATATATTATTACGTACTTTTCATTTTTATTGTCCCATGGAAACAATTCTACTGTTTTTATTCCCTGTGGAATTTTTACTTCCCCTTCTTTTCCAAAATCTAAAAAGTTTTTTACATCACAATCAAAAACTGTCTTTCTCTTTTTTTGATTATATATAACATCTATTTGTAAGTTTCCATTTGTAAAGATATATTCATATTCCTTATATTGTTTGTCCCTTAATCTAGACATTAAAAACGCAACTGCAATTGATATTACAGCAAAAACAAATACTGAAACGTTTAAAGTTATAACAGATTGAATAAAATAAATTACTGCCAGTACTATTGAAGCATATGTAAGATTTTTTAATAGTTTATAGGTTCCACTTTGGCTTGTAGTTAAAAATTGTTCATAGAACTTGTCCATTTAGATTACCTCCCCAGTAGCTTTATAACCTTCGTAAACATTATATCATATATGAGAAAAAATAACTCTATAAATAATAATGAAAAAAATGCAACAAAGTGCCTATTATTTTTAATATTTAATAATAGTAAATTACCATAAAACATATAAACTAAAAATAGAGTTGAATTAAACCAAACATATTTAAAAATAAGCTTCCCCTTTAGAGAATTAATAGTTGATTCAATGAAAAATTTAATGAATGGATATATACCAAAAAAACTATAAACAACCCAATATGTCTTACCTCTAGATGTAATATAATATATAATAAGAACTGCTAAATAAACATAAAACCCATTAAATAAACCATATTTTTTTATTGGCAATGACACAATATAGGTTGATAGAGCCAATAAAATTACATTTGAATTGAAAAATTCACCCATAGTTAATAAAATTACTGATATAATAGTAATAAAAGCTATATAGTATATTTTATTTTCATTTTTTTTCATTAAATCACCTTACATTTCTTAAATTTATTAATTTAATTTTACAATATTATTAATATTTTTGCCATACTTTTTTGAAGGGAGAGATATATTTGAAGGAAATTGAAGTAAAAGTATTAGATTTAGATATTTTTGATATAAAAAACAAGGTTATCAATTTAGGTGGAAAAATAGTAAAGAATGAACAGCAAGAAAACTATTTTTGGGGTTTAAAGGATACAGACAAAGGTTATTTAAGAATAAGAAGAATATATGATTCTCTTAATAATAGTGAGAAAATAACTCTATGCATAAAAAAAATACATACAACTGAGTTTTCACGTGAAAATATTGAACATGAATTTGAGGTGTCTTCTTTTGATGAGTGTTTGAACTTTGTTAAGGCACTTGGATTTGGAGACTTTAAAAGAGAAGATAAACACAGAGAAAGTTATATATTAAATGATGTACTTATTGAATTTGATACGTGGGATAAAAGTGTATTCCCATATCCATATATAGAATTAGAGGCCCCAAATAATGAGGCCCTTAAAAAGATAATTGATTTACTAGAAATTCCGAAGGAAAAAATCACATCTAAGGGTCTACTCGAAATAAAAAAGGAAATGGGACTTTTATAAAAGAATTAATACAAGTGGTATAGTAATAGCTGATAAAACTGTTGTTATAAACACTATTTTTGATGCAAATTCTGCATCTCCTCCAAATTTTTCAGCCATTATAACAGTATTTGCAGCAGCTGGCATAGATGTAATTATTACTGGAATGCTTAAATAAAAATCCTTAAGTCCTATAAATTTCAACACTACAAATGTAATAATAGGTATTAAAATTAATCTTACTATTGTTCCAAAATATATAGATTTACTTTCAAAAATAGATGCAATTTTTGAATCAGCTAAAGTTGAACCTATAATAATCATAGACAGTGGTGTTGTCATAGATCCTACTAATTCTAAAGTCTTTTGTATAGGTATTGGAAGCTTTATTGAAAATAAAAATATAAAAAGACCTATAAACACAGACACTATACCTGGATTCAAAAGTGCCTTTTTGGCACTTTTTATATCCCCTTTACCTGAAAATATAAACACCCCTGCTGTCCACATCAAAATGTTAAATGGTATATTAAATAATGCAGCATAAAAAAGTCCTATTTTCCCATAGATACTTTCAACAACAGGATATCCCATAAATCCACAATTTGAAAACAATGTAATGAACCACAAAACCTTCATTTCATTTTCATTAAATCTTTTATATAAATATTTTCCTAAAATCAATAAAGACAAATGAATAACTGTAGAAATCAAAAACAATGACATACCCACATTAAGCATATCCTTTGAAAATTTAAAATTAAAAGATGCAATAATCATTGATGGTAAAGTGATGTTAATCAAAAGTTCAGACAAACTTCTATTAACACTTGGATTTATATATTCTTTTTTTCTAGCAAAAAATCCTACTACCATTATTAAAAACAGAACTATTACTTGATTAGCAACACTATTCATTAATTTCCTCCTTATACTAAACTATCCTTTAATTTATTATATAGCTCTTCATTGAACTTGTTTAATGCTATTGGCTTTAAATTATTGTCTGTAAATCCATGAACAGAATATCCTTCTGCTAGAAGCTTATCTTCTCTATAAACTTTGTATCCAAATTTTATCTTTACTCTAGAAAGCTCCAAAATACATGTATCTATTTCTATTAAATCATCATAATATGACGGACTTTTATATTTAACATTAACCTCAACAACTGGTAGCATAAGTCCTATTTCTTCAAGATTTCTATAGTTAAATCCTAAACTTCTTAGTAGTTCTGTTCTTCCAACATCAAACCATACCACATAATTTGAATGATAAACTATTCCCATTCTGTCTGTTTCTTTGTACCTTACTCTAAACTGTGTTTTCAAAACAACCACTCCCTTCAATCCTAACTTATCATATTTGATGTTAAAAAAACATAACATTTTCCACCTTTTATAATAAATTTACAAAATTAAATATGATTTATATAATGGTCTTAAGGAGGTGATTATATGTACGGTGCTGTTAGGGCAAAGTTAGATGAAAATTTAAATTTAGAAAAAATGCTTATATATGCAATAGAAGATGAATACCTTGCTAGAACAGAATACGAACTAGCACTAAAGGCTCTAGGAGATGAAAAGCCATTTAACAGTATAATAAATTCTGAAGAATACCACATTAAGTGGCTAAAGGAGCTTTTTGAAAAATACGGATTTTACATACCTCAAGATAAGTCATATGACTATCTAGAAGAACCACAATCCTTAGAACAAGCATTAGACTTTGGAGTACATGCAGAAATTGAAAACATTGATATGTATGAAAGATTTTTATCACAAGATATACCTGAAGATGTACGTGTTGTATTTACAAAACTTCGTGACGCATCAAAAGGACACCTATTTGTACTTAAAAAACGTAAGGAAGAATTAAATTAAAATTATAAACACATCTAGCTTAATAAATATTGTTGTTTTAAAAGCCCCATGAATGGATTTTCTAGAGGCATCTTTTATGAGCTTTAGCAATTCTTAGCTTTTTGACTTTGAAAAGTCCGTAATTCTGCACAGGAGGTGCAGAGCCGAGCGGCTATCACGGACGATAGCATCGCGAGGGTAGGACTTTTTCAAACAAAGAAAAGCTTAGAATTGCTTAGTGAAATAAACGAATGCATAAAAATCCATCATGGGGCTTAATAAAATACATTTAATTATCCTAATGCCACATCTAAAAGCATCATCACTGCAAATCCAATCATTGTCCCTAAAGTTGCAATATGGGTATGCTCCCCTGCTTGAGATTCTGGAATAAGCTCTTCAACAACCACAAATATCATTGCTCCTGCTGCAAATGATAGGGCATAAGGTAAAATACTTTGCATATATACAACAAGCGATGCACCTATTACAGCTGCTATTGGTTCAACCACTCCAGATGCCTGACCATATAGAAAACTTTTAAACCTTGATAATCCTTCTCTTCTAAGTGGAATTGAAACAGCTGCCCCCTCTGGAAAGTTTTGAAGCCCTATACCTATTGCAAGTGCAATGGCACCTGCTAAATTTGCAGATGAATCACCTGAGTTTAGAGCACCAAAGGCAACTCCAACAGCAAGTCCCTCTGGAATATTGTGTAGGGTAATTGCAAGAACAAGAAGTATGCTTCTTTTTAAACTTGTCTTTATACCCTCTGCCTCATCTGAAAACATATGAAGATGTGGCATAAACATATCTACCGCTCTTAGAAAGAAGCCTCCTAATAAAAATCCCACAACGGCAGGAACCCAAGAGACAATTCCCATCTTTTCTGCCATTTCAATGGCTGGATTTAGAAGAGACCAAAAGCTTGCAGCAATCATAACTCCTGCTGCAAATCCAAGCATTCCATCTAATACTTTTCTATTTAATTCTTTAAAAATAAAAACCATTCCTGAACCTAATGCTGTTAAAAACCATGTAAATAGAGTTCCAAATAAAGCTAAAGTTACTGGACTAAATCTAGCTAAATCCATTGTATCACCTCATTAAATTTTTAAATAATATTTATTTTCCTTTAATAAATTCTATCATTAATCTTTATATATATCAATTAATAATTTTAGTATACCCATTAATCATATGTATCTTTTAACTATCTAAAACTATAAACAAACTAGTTGTTTACATACCCAAAAATTAAGTGGCCAAAGTAATAAAAAGTCATGAACATTTAAATACATCTTTAAACGTTCATGACTTTATATATCCTATTATAAAAACTATTTAAACTCTAAATTATTTACTGCAAATGGTTTAACAACTACTTTACCAATTTCTTTGTCAACTAAAAGCCCTTCTCCATTATTAATACCAATATGAACTAGCTGCTTTACATTTAGGGTATTTAAATCTATTTCATATAGGTTCCCTTCTGAAATATAATACATTTTATCTTGTTCAAAATAAGATACATATACATCTACCTTATTTATTATTTTTTGTTTTTGTTTATTGGCCAAGTTATATCTATAATATCCATCGTTACCACTATAATAGATATACCCATTATATTCTTTTATATCATATTCATTTGGCACACCACTGATTAAATATTTATTTAAAACACTATTATCTAAATCGTATTCACACAAAGTAATGTTATTATTTGTACTAGCACTTATGTCTTTTTTAATATAATAAATTTTATTGTTGTCCTCTAATATTTCGCCTGTTACATATTCGTCTATTTTATTTATTTCACTTGTTTTAATATTAATTTTATAAAGTAATCCTCTGTTTGTCCTTATATATACAAAATTATTATAGTAATAAAAATCTATAACACTCAAGTTAGTAATCAATTTTTCTTCTTTGTCAAATACATATAACAAATTATTTTTAGTGTAGGCTAAATGTCCTGCAATTTCTCCTATCTTTTCTACTCCCTTTATACCTGTTACTTGTGATTGTTTTGTATTTAAATCATATTCATGTAGTTCATCATAACTTAAATAATAGTATTTTTTATCTAAGTTAACTATCCTATATCCTTCTTCTTTTTGTATATTTTTTAGTTCTACTTTATTATAAACTAATGGTGCTATCTCTTTATATTCAATATTTCTGTTGTTTATATAATCATATAAAGCATATTTATATAACATTTTAATTTCAACTACATAATTACCAAAAATATTTTGATATACATCTTCCTTAAGTAAAGTTTTATTTTTTCCATCTAAATCATAGCTATATAGGTTACATAGACCTGTATTATTTACTTCTAAAGAATAAATTTTATCATTTGCAATTGAAAAGTTCATAACCTCAGCATTTGTTTTTAAATCATCTACTTTTTTAAAAGCTGAATCATATTTTTCTAACTGTCCCATTTGATTTCTAAAATAAAAATAACCCTTGTAATATCCAAGATCATACACTTGACTGTTGGTTGTATGTATCTTTGAATTGTTATTGGTCAAATTAAGCTCAAGTATCTTAGATTCACCATAATAAATTAAATATGCCTTATCATCAACCACAATAAATTTATCTGGTCCTGT
>JAOAFH010000085.1 GCA_026416355.1 Clostridiales bacterium
ATTTAATAGTCCCCATGTATATGGATGCTTTGGATTATAGAATATGTCCCTTGTTGAACCTGTTTCTGCTATAAGTCCGCCATACATAACATTAATTCTGCTACATAGGTCTGCAACTACACCAAGGTCATGTGTAATTAATATAATAGATGTATTGATTTTATTCTTTAATTCCTTCATTAATTCTAGAATTTGTGCTTGTATTGCAACGTCAAGAGCTGTTGTAGGCTCATCCGCTATAAGTAACTTTGGTTCACAAGCAAGTGCCATAGCTATCATAACTCTTTGTCTCATACCACCTGAAAACTCATGTGGATATTGAGTCATTCTGCTCTTTGGGCTTGGAATTCCAACAAGCTCAAGCATATGAACTGCTCTTTCAAAAGCCTTTTCCTTTGACATTCCCTTGTGCTTTATAAGAGGTTCCATAAGTTGGTCCCCAACTGTTAAAACAGGATTTAGAGATGTCATTGGGTCTTGGAATATCATCCCTATTTCATTACCTCTAATTTTTTGCATTTCAAGCTCATGTACCTTTGCTAAATCTTTTCCTTCAAATAGTATTTCACCTTCAACTATTTTACCATTATCAGAAAGTAGTCTCATAACTGACATCATTGTTATACTCTTACCACTTCCTGATTCTCCAACTATACCTAAAGCTTCTCCTTTATCTAAATGAAAGCTAACTCCTCTTACTGCTTGAACTTCACCTACATGTGTAAAGAATGAAGTTCTTAAATTTTTAATATCTAGTAATCTCTCCATCATGTTACCCCCTAACTACTTACGCATCTTTGGATCTAGTGCGTCTCTTAGACCATCTCCAAGGAAATTAAATGCAAGTATCGTAAGTGCTATTGCAAGTGCTGGGAAAAGAAGCTGATAAGGATATAGTAAAAATCCTTCCAGTGCTTCTGAAGCTAAGCTTCCCCATGATGCCTTTGGAGCTGATACACCAAGACCTATAAAGCTTAGGAATGATTCAGTAAAAATTGCTGATGGTACCGAAAGCGTAAGAGTTACTATAATAGGTCCCATACTGTTTGGAATTAAGTGTCTTAAAAGTATTCTACTATTGCTTGCACCTAATGTTCTTGCTGCTAGAACAAACTCTTGTTGTTTTAATGAAAGTATTTGTGCTCTAACTATTCTAGCCATTGATAACCAATATGCTATTGCTAGTGCTATAAGAACGCTTCCTAATCCTGCACCAAATACAAGCATTAGAAGAATAACATAAATCATCATTGGAATTGAGTAAAGTATATCAACAATTCTCATCATTATTAGGTCTACTTTACCACCAAAATAACCTGAAATTCCACCATATAAAACACCTATAACTAGGTTTAATATACTTGCTACATAACCAACTATTAGTGATATTCTTGCACCATATAAAATTCTTACAAAAATATCTCTACCAAACATGTCAGTACCAAACCAAAATTGTCCATTTGGTTTTAGGTTTGACTTAGTTAAGTCTTGTGTTGAATAGTCAATGTTTCTAAATGCCTTAACTAAAGGTGGTCCAACTATTGCAATTAAAGTTATAAATATTACAAAGTATAATCCAATCATTGCAAGCTTGTTTTGTTTTAATCTTCTCCAAACGTCTTGCCAATATGTTTCACTAGGTCTAACTATTGTATTTAAATCCTTTTCGTTCTCAGGAACTCTCTCAAACATTTCCTTAGTTATTTCCATCTAAATCACCCCTTATCCCTCTAGTTTTATTCTTGGGTCAATTACCGCATATAATAGGTCAACTATTAAGTTACATACAACAAGTAGGGTGCTATAGAAAACAGTTATACCCATAATCATCATGTAGTCTCTGTTATAGATACTTGTAACGAACTCTCTACCTAGACCAGGTATTGCAAATATCTTTTCAATTACGAAACTACCTGTTAAAATACCAGCTACAAGTGGTCCTAGGTATGTTACTACTGGTATTAAAGCATTTCTAAGTGCATGTTTATATATAACAACATTTTTTGAAAGTCCCTTTGCCTTTGCAGTTCTTATATAGTCTTGTCTAATTACATCAAGTAAGCTTGAACGAGTAAGTCTTGCTATAAATGAAAGTGAATATCCACTTAATGCTATTGCTGGTAATACAACATTTTGTGGTCCATCAAATCCTGTTGGTGGGAAAATGTGTAATTTAACAGCAAACGCATACATTAGTAATATTGCTAAAACGAAACTTGGAACAGTAACTCCTAGTGTCGCTAAAATCATAACTAAACTATCCTGCCATTTACCTTGGTTAAGTGCCGCTATAACCCCTAGATAAATTCCTAAAATCAATGAGAATACAATTGATACTAATCCTAGCTTTGCTGAAGCTGGGAATGAATATTTTATGATTTCATTAACTGATCTTCCTTCGTACTTTAAAGTTGGTCCAAGATAACCTCTACTTAGATTCTTTAAATACATAACATATTGTTCGGTTACTGGTTTATTTAAACCATATTTTTCCTCTAGATTAGCTTTGATTTGTGGTGGAAGTGGCTTTTCATTATCAAATGGTCCACCTGGTAGTGCATGCATCAAGAAAAATGTAGCAGTTATTACTATGAAAAGTGTAATAAAGCTAGCTACCAGTCTCTTTAGAATGTAATTTAGCATCCTTCTCTCCTCCTTAAAATAATGTTCCCCCGATAGGTTCAATGCATTTTAAGTTAATATTAAAGCATTAACTTAAAAAAATCAATAAATTTTTTGTAAGTTGCGACACTTGACACGAATTGCATTGAAACTTGTCTTTTGTAATTAATATTATACTACAAGTTTTTTAAAAATCCTTCTTTTATTTTTTTCCATTACTTACAAATAGTTTTTTATTGATGAAATATAGATTACATTATTGCACAAAAAGTATTTTTATGCAATATTTTTTTGATATTTTGCAGTAATTTAATGCATTTTTATACTTTTTAATAAATTTAATAATTAAATTATTTCATGTTACAAAATGTTAAATTATCTTAATATTTCGTATTTTATGCTTTCCAATCATTATTATATAACTAAATTTTCAAAATAATGCGCAAAATAAAAGATAGGAGTAAAAACTCCTATCTTTTTTGCAATTCTTCTTCCACTAATTTGTTTACAAGTTGTGGATTTGCTTTACCCTTTGAAGCCTTCATAACTTGACCTACAACAAATCCCATAGCCTTGGTTTTACCGTTCTTAAAGTCTTCAACTGATTGTGGGTTTTCATCTAAAACCTTATTTACTATATCTCTTATGGCATTTTCATCTGATATTTGAACCATTCCCTTTTCTTTAACAATCTTTTCAGGGTTATCACCTGTTTCAAACATATCCTTGAATACCTTTTTAGCTATTGTTCCTGTAATTGTTCCGTTATTTATAAGTTCTATAAGCTTTGCTAAATCCTCTGGCTTTACCTTTATATCTTCTATAGTCATTTCTCTATCATTAAGCGTTCTTAGCACTTCACCCATTATCCAGTTACTTGCATCCTTAGGATTTGCACCCTTTGCAACTGTTTCTTCAAAATATCCTGCAAGTGCTTTGGATGATGTAAGAATTCCTGCGTCATAGTCTGGGAGACCATATTCATTAATGTATCTTGCCTTTTTCATTTCTGGCAGTTCAGGTAATGATGCTTTTATGTTTTCTATCCATTTATCATCTACCTCTAAGTAAACCATATCTGGTTCTGGGAAATATCTATAATCATGAGCTTCTTCTTTACTTCTCATAACTATAGTTTCGCCTTTTACTTCATCCCATCTTCTAGTTTCTTGAACAATCTTTTCACCGTTTTTAATAGCTTCTATTTGTCTTTTAATTTCAAACTCTATTGCCTTTTCTACTGCTTTAAATGAATTCATATTTTTTATTTCTGTTTTAACACCAAATTCACTAGTTCCCTTTGGTCTTATTGAAACATTGGCATCACATCTTAGTGAACCTTCTTCCATCTTACAGTCTGATACCTCTGTATATTGAAGTATAGCCTTTAGATTTTCAAGATACATTTTTGCTTCTTGTGCACTTCTCATGTCTGGTTTTGATACTATTTCAATCAATGGAACGCCTGAACGATTAAAGTCAACATACGTTCCATCTTCCCTATGTAGTGCCTTTCCTGCATCCTCTTCTATATGTATTCTATGAATTCCAACCTTTTTTACGCCATCTTCAAGTGCTATTTCAATATAACCATTACTACAAAGTGGTGTTTCATCTTGTGTAATTTGATAGTTCTTAGGACAGTCTGGATAGAAATAATTCTTTCTAGCCATATATGTTTCTTTGTTTATTTCACAATTTAATGCAAGCCCTGCCTTAATTGCATAAGATACAACTTCTTTATTCAAAACAGGTAGTGCCCCTGGAAGCCCCATGCATACAGGACAGCAATGAGTATTTTGTTCTCCACCAAATTCTGTTGTACATCCACAATATATCTTAGTCTTTGTTGAAAGTTCTGCATGAACTTCAAGTCCAATTACTGCTTCAAATTCCATTGTTACACCTCCCATTAGATACTAGGTTTAACCTTAGTAAACTCAGTTTCTCTCTCAAATGCGTGGCTAACCTTTAAAAGTGTTCCTTCTTTGAAATAATCTCCAATTAATTGCATTCCAACAGGAAGTCCATCTACAAAACCAGCTGGAATTGATATAGCTGGAACACCTGCTATATTTATTGGAACTGTATATATATCTGATAAATACATTTCTAATGGATTATTTGATTTTTCACCTAGCTTAAATGCAACTGTAGGTGATGTTGGAGTTAAAATTACATCTACTTCTTCAAATGCCTTTTTATATTCTTGTATAATTAAAGTTCTAACCTTAAGAGCCTTTTTATAATATGCATCATAATATCCTGCAGATAGGGCATATGTACCTAGCATTATTCTTCTTTTAACTTCATCACCAAATCCTTGACTTCTTGATTTAACATATAAATCAACTACATCTTCGAAATCTTCAGCTCTAAATCCATATCTAATTCCATCAAATCTAGCTAAGTTTGAGCTTGCTTCTGAGCTTGCAAGAATGTAGTAAACTGCAAGGGCATATTTAGACATAGGTAGGCTTATTTCTTTTATTTCAGCTCCTAATTTTTTAAGCACTTCTATTCCGTTTTCTATAATTCCTCTTATTTCAGGATTTAATCCTTCTGCAAAATATTCCTTTGGAATACCTATTTTCATTCCCTTTATGTCTTGATTTAAGTATTTTGTATAATCTTCAACTTCAACTTTTGCACTTGTTGAATCCATTGAATCATGACCTGCTATTACATTTAATACATGGGCACAGTCCTCAACATCCTTTGTAAATGGTCCAATTTGATCAAGTGATGATGCAAAGGCAACAAGACCATATCTTGATATTCTTCCATAGGTAGGCTTTAATCCAACAACTCCACAAAGAGATGCTGGTTGTCTGATTGAGCCACCAGTATCTGAACCTAAAGTATAGTAAGCTTCTCCTGCTGCAACAGCTGCTGCAGAACCACCTGATGAACCTCCTGGTACTCTTTCTAGGTCAAATGGATTTTTTACCTTTTTAAATGCTGAGTTTTCTGATGATGAACCCATCGCAAACTCGTCCATATTTAGTTTACCTATTATAACAGCATCATTTTCCTTTAACTTTTTTGTAACATGGGCATCATATGGTGCAACAAAGTTTTCTAATATTTTTGAAGCACAAGTTGTTTTAAGACCTTCTACACAAATGTTATCCTTTATTGCCATAGGAATTCCAGCAAGAAATGAAGTTTCTTCTCCTCTTTGTATTTTTTCATCAACTTCTCTTGCTTTTTTAAGTGCCCCTTCTTCATCTAGTTGAAGATATGCACCTATTTTATCATCGACTTTTGATATTCTATCAAATGTACTTTTTGTTAGCTCAACACAGCTAATTTCCTTCTTATTAATAAGTTCTTTAACTTCATGTAATGTTTTAGTATGCACCTTAAATCCCTCCTACTCTATAACCTTTGGTACCTTAACATAACCATCTTGGCTGTCAGGAGCATTTTGAAGCATCTTTTCTCTATCAAATGATGGTTTAACTTCATCTTCTCTTAGTGCATTAACAACTCTATAAGCACCTATGCTAATTTCTACACCATCAGTATCAACCTCTTGAAGCATTTCAACATAACCTAATATGTTGTTTAGCTCCTCTGTAAACTTTTGTTTTTCTTCTTCATTAAATTCAAGTCTAGCAAGTTTTGCAACATACTCAACATCTTTAATTGTTACTGACATAAAGACACCTTCCTCTCTTTAATATATTCCATACATCAAAAACATTAAGAGTATTCCTCCTAGAATCAAAGCAATATAAAAATTAGACTTTGTAAATTTAACCTCAGGATTATAAATACAATTTATTCCCCAAAGCATTAAGGATAAAGCTAAAGAAACCTCTATTGGCATAAATGTTGCAAACTGACTTATATACACTATACCAAAAGAAACTAATATGGTAAATATTGAAATAACAGAAGTTACTAAAAAACTCCCCCACATTAAGTAATCTAAAAACCTCATAGCAATTCACCCTCATTTACCATTTTCTCAAAATCATCTTCACTTATTATTTTTACACCTAAATCCTGTGCCTTTTTAAGCTTGCTTCCCGCATCTTCTCCACATAATAGATAGTTTGTCTTTTTAGAAACACTTGAAGACACCTTACCCCCAAACTTCTCTATTAATTCTGTTGCTTCGTTTCTTGTATATTTTGAAAGTGTACCCGTTAAAACAAAAGTTAAACCATTAAATAAATCGGATGTTCCTTCTTGTTCTTTTAATGTAAAGTTAACTCCTGCATTTCTAAGCCTTTCAATTAAAGCCCTATTGTGTTCTTCTTTAAAGAAGGCATTAATACTCTGAGCCATCTTGTCTCCTACTTCTTCTACTGTTGTTAGATCTTCAAATGTTGCCTTCATTAAATTATCTATGCTCTTAAATGCCTTAGCTAAATTCTTTGCAGTTTTACTTCCAACATATCTAATACCCAGTGCAAATATTAGTTTATCTATATCATTTTGTTTTGAATTTTCTATTGCCTTTAATAGGTTCTCTGTTGATTTTTTACCCATTCTTTCAAGTTTTACAACATCATCAAAGTTTAGATAGTAAAGGTCCGCCGCATCTTTAATAAGGCCATTGTCTAAAAGAAGTGCAACTATTTGTGGTCCAAGCCCCTCTATATTCATTGCATCCCTTGAGGCAAAATGTATAATACTTCTTTTAATTTGAGCAGGACAAGACATATTAGTACATCTAACGGCTACTTCGCCCTCTTCTCTAACAACATCCCCACCACATTCAGGACATTTTGTAGGCATGTTAAATATTACTTCGTCTCCATCTCTTTCTTCAAAAACAACTTCAACTACCTCAGGTATTATGTCACCTGCTTTTTGTATAATTACGCTATCACCAATTCTAATATCCTTTTGTCTTATATAGTCTTCGTTATGTAATGTTGCTCTAGAAACTGTTGAACCTGCTATTCTAACTGGCTCTAGAATTGCTGTTGGAGTAATTGCCCCTGTTCTTCCTACTTGAACTATAATATCAATAAGCTTTGTCTTTTTCTTTTCAGCTGGATATTTATATGCAACAGCCCATCTAGGTGCTTTTGCAGTTTGGCCAAGCTTTTCTCTATCCTTAAGGTTATTTACCTTTATAACTATTCCATCTATTTCAAATGGAAGTTCTCCTCTCATTTCACCTAGTTCTTGAATAGATTTTATAACTTCATCTATATTTGAGCAAATAATTCTCTTTGGACTAACTTTAAATCCGAGTGAGCTTAAAAACTCAAGTGCATCTGAGTGGCTTTCAAAATCTTTGCCCTCAATTCGTTGTATATTAAATATGAATATATCTAGTTTTCTTTGGGCTGTTATCTTTGGATCTAGTTGTCTTAAAGAACCTGCTGCTGCATTTCTTGGATTTGCAAATAGGGGTTCCTCCATCTCTTCTCTTTGAATATTAAGTTTTTCAAATGCATCCTTTGGCATATAAACTTCTCCTCTAACTTCAAGAGGATTTAAATAGTTTATTTTTAATGGAACACTTTTTATAGTTCTAACATTTTGAGTTACATCTTCACCAACAACACCATCTCCACGTGTTGCTGCTGTCTTTAAAACTCCATTTTCATAACTTAAACAAACAGATAATCCATCTATTTTAAGTTCAACAACATATTCAACTTCACTTAATTCACTTCTAACCCTTCTATCCCAATCCTTAAGTTCTTCAAAACTAAACACATCCTGAAGGCTAAGCATTGGTACATTATGTCTTACTTGATTAAACTCCTTTAAAGGAGCTCCACCAACCCTTTGGGTTGGTGAATTAGGGTCAAAATACTCTGGATACTTTTTCTCTAGTTTTTCAAGTTCCTTCATTAACTTATCATATTCTGAATCTGGAATCTCAGGATTATCAAGAACATAATATCTATAACTGTGATACTCAAGTGTTTTTCTAAGTTCTTCTATCTTATTTTTGATATCTTCCATACTCTCACCTCATCACATCTTTTCTAAAGGTGCTGTTGATGCAAGTAAATTTTTAAGTCCTGCTTTTTCAAAGTCTACTGTAACCATTTTATCTGATGCAACATCCTTTATTGCTATTACTCTTCCTGTTCCAAATATCTTGTGTTTAACAAGATTACCAACTTGATAGTCTGCAACTTTTTTAGCAGCTTGAGGTTTTTGTATTACAGGCTTTGAGTTTATTGTATTTATTGTGTTAAATGTTTTTGCCTGAGTTTGAGGCATATCATAGCTATATACCCTATTAAAGCTCATTTTCTTTGGAGTTATATCGTCTATTAAGTGTTCTGGTATTTCCTCTAAAAAGCTTGATACATTATTAAACATAGTTCTTCCAAACATCATTCTTGAAGATGCAGCTGTTAAATAAAGTTGCTTTTTAGCTCTTGTAATTCCAACATAACATAGTCTTCTTTCTTCTTCCATCTCATCATCATCTTCTTTAGCTGAAAAATGAGGGAATATGCCTTCTTCCATTCCTGCTATAAATACAATATTATACTCAAGCCCTTTAGCTGTATGCAGAGTCATTAGGGTAACAAAACTTCCACTTTCTAATTGGTCTTGGTCTGAAACAAGTGCTACTCTTTCTAAGAAAGCTGATAAGCTCTTGTCTTCATTTTGTTCCTCAAACTCAACAGCAGCTGAATAAAATTCTTCTAAGTTTTCTATTCTTCCTTGACTTTCTTTTGTATTTTCTTCTTTTAGCTCTTTTATATATCCTGTTGTATCAAGAATATCTTTTATAAGCTCAGATACCTTCATTCTATCTTTGCTTACAATAAAATAATTCATCTGACTTACAAACTTTTCAATAGAGTTTGTTGCTCTTTTATTAATTCCATCTATAAAATCAAGCTCTAAAAGAGCAGAATATAGGCTTATATCCTTTGAAGCAGCATATTCTTTTATTCTATCTATTGTAGTTTGACCTATTCCCCTTTTTGGAACATTTATAATTCTCTCTAAGCTAATGCTATCTAAAGGATTATTTATAACCTTTAAATACGCTAGTATATCTTTAATTTCCTTTCTATCGTAGAACTTTTGTCCTCCAACAACTTTATAAGGAATATGTGATGTAACAAAAGCTTCTTCTAGAATACGTGACATTGCATTGGTTCTATAAAGTATTGCAAAATCACCAAGGCTATGCCCCACCTCAACAAGTCTTTTTATTTCACTAACAATAAAACTAGCCTCTGCCTCTCCATTATCTGCTTTATAAAATTTAATATTTTCACCCATTGCATTTTCTGTCCAAAGTCTTTTATGCTTTCTCTTTTCATTGTTTTGAATGACATAGTTTGCAGCATCTAATATCTTCTTTGTGCATCTGTAGTTTTGTTCAAGCTTAATTACCTTAACATCAGGATAATCCTTTTCAAAGTCTAAAATGTTTCTAATGTCAGCATGCCTCCAACTGTAAATGCACTGATCATCATCCCCCACAACACAAAGGTTTCTGTGTTCTTTTGCAAGCATGTTTACAAATTCATATTGTGCCCTATTGGTATCTTGATAC
>JAOAFH010000139.1 GCA_026416355.1 Clostridiales bacterium
TTGGACATTAAAAAAGCCTCCTTTGTGTTTAGTTTCTACTCAAAACTATTAAAACACAAAGGGGCTTATTTTTTAAGTTTTAATTATTTCCAATGGTGATTGTCAACAAGTAGTTTTTACTTTGATGCAACACTAGAACCATTAAGTACCTGTTTAAATTAAAACTATAATTATTTTTTCTTTCCTATAAATTTTAATATCCTTAAGAAAATATTTATAAAGTCTAAGTATAATGTTAGTGCTCCTATTATTGCAAACTTATCAACTAGATACTCATCAATTTCATATGCCTCATAATGAATTTTCTTTAACTTTTGCATATCGTATGCAGTAAGAATTATAAATGTTACTAAACCTACAATACTTAACATTATATCAACTGAGTCTAGCCCTAAAAACATATTTAATATACTTATTACAATTATTCCAAACAGTGTCATCAATGCTAATCTTCCTACAATACCTAAATCCCTTTTTGTAACAATTCCAACAAGACCTGCACTAACAAAAGTAACTGATGATATTAAAAATGCCATAAATATCGATGATTCTGTATAAACTAAAAATATTGCACTAAATGTAATTCCGTTTAAAAAAGAATATAGTAAAAATCCAAATTTTGCTGCTGTAACTGTCATTGAATCAATTCTGCTACTTAGAACAGAAACAATAATACTCTCAAAAATAATCAATCCTAAAAACACAAAATTAGAACTATAAATTAGATTTTGTAGTGATTCTGTTGCATATGTAAAATATGCAGTTAAAAATGTTACAAATAAACCAACCCCCATATAAGTAATTACTTTAGAAATAAAATCCTCTCTACTTCTTTCTAAAGATTTTTCCACTATATCACTTCCCCTAGCATTTTTAGTTAATTTTATATCAACATTTTAAATAAGTCAATTAAAAATTGGTAAAATTTATATTTTGTTTAATTAGTAAATTTTCTTGTGAAAACTAAGTTGGTATTATATAATATTTTTAATGTTAACCGGTTAACAAAACTTTTTAAAAGGAGAATAAAGATGAATTGGACTCAAAGCATATATTCAGATGGTTCAAAAGAATTTTTAAGTAATCCTAATCCTAAACTTGGCGAGACAGTTGAAATCAGCTTAAGGGTATTTAAAGATGCTCCAATAAAAGCTGTATTTTTAAGATATCTTCCAAATGGTGAACACCACATGATTGAAATGAAAAGAACGAAGGAAGATGAAATATTTGCCTATTATATTACACCATTAAAAATAAGCGAAAAAATTATAAATTATCGATTTATGATTGCAACTGAAGATGATGTATATTATTACAATCAACTTGATGTTACAAACTACGATCCAAATGAACATTACGATTTCAAAATAATTGCAGACTATGAAAATCCTCAATGGGTTCGAGACTGTGTGTTTTATCAAATATTCCCTGATCGTTTTTATAACGGAAATCCAGATAATGATGTTAAAAATGGAGAGTATTGTTTAGATGGTTACCCTACCTCAAAACAACCATGGGGTAAAAAACCAGTAGAATATGCCGAAGGCCACTGTTTAGATTTTTATGGAGGCGATTTAGAAGGAATAAAGAAAAAAATTCCATATTTAAAAAAGCTAGGTATAAATGCTGTATATATAAATCCAATTTTTTGGGCTCCTTCCCATCATAAATATGATTGTATAGATTATTTCCAAGTTGATCCACACTTTGGTGGGAATGAAGCCCTAAAGGAATTGGTGGAAGAGCTTCATAAAAATGATATTAAAATTATATTAGATATATCCGTAAACCATACTGGTTCTGGGCATAAATGGTTTAACAAAGAGGGTTTTTTTGATAAATCTCAAGGTGCATATAATAATGAAGATGCAATAGAACGCCAATATTATTATTTTGATGAAAACGGAGACTATTTCAGATGGATGGGTGTAGATACACTTCCTAGCTTAGATTATCGTTCACAAAAACTTAGAGACATTATATATAGAAAACCTGATTCTGTTCTTCAAACTTGGCTAAAACCTCCCTATAACATTGATGGTTGGAGACTTGATGTAGCAAATAACATGGCAAGAAGAGATGAAATTGATGTATCAAATGAAGTTTGGATTGAACTTAGACATAACTTAAAATCAGTTAAACAGGATATGTACTTATTAGCAGAGCATTGGGCTGACACTTCAAAATATTTGCAAGGTAATAAATGGGATGCAGCAATGAACTATTATGGTTTTCAAAGGCCTGTAAGAGATTTTATTGGAGATATTGATGTTTATTTAACTAGAACACAAATACCATTAAAAAGTAAACATAAAGATGCTGTAAAGCTTTCAAAACAATTTACTCAACATCTTGCACAACTACCATATCAAGTTAAAATGAATCAATTTAATTTGCTTGATAGCCATGATGTTCACAGACTTCACATAATGCCTCAAATTGATTTTGAAAGTTACCGCAATGCGGTAATGATGCTGTTTACCTATCCTGGTGTCCCATCTATCTACTATGGTGATGAAGTTGGAATAGATGGTGATTTAAGATATGGAGAAGGTTGTAGATATTGCATGCCATGGGACGAAGAAAAATGGAACAAAAATCACTACAACCTATATAAAACATTAGCTCATCTTCGTACTAAAGAAGATGTACTTAAAAATGGTGGATTTAAAATCCTATATGCCGATGGTGGAATTATTGCCTATGCAAGATTCAACAATGATAAGGCATTTATTACATTAGTTTCAATGGAAGATAGCGATAGAGAAATTTCCATAAACGGAAAACTAATTGGTATAACTGAAAATAGCAAAATAGAAGAAATATTTAAAGAAAACAATGCAACAATATTAAAGGATGGAATAATTAATTTAAAAGTTAATAAAAATAAAGCCTATTTATACAAAATAATTTTAAAACCAATAAATTAGGTGATAAATATGAAAAAGAAAATAACAATTAGAGATATAGCAAAACGAGCCAATGTTTCTGTTGCAACTGTTTCTAATGTAATTAATAATATTAATAAAGTTTCCGATGAAACTAGAGAAAAGATTTTAAAAATAATTGAGGAGTTAGAATATCAACCAGACTTTACAGCAAGAAGTCTATCAAATAGAAAATCTAATTTGATAGGCATTATGCTTCCCTTAATTGAAGAAGACTCTAATCAAAGTACATTGCTTCGAGATAATCCATTTTACAGCGAATTTATAAGTGGGGTTGAATATGAAGCAAGAAAACGTGGCTATGATGTTTTGATTACAGGAATAGCAAAAAATCAAAGTTGTAAAGAATGGGTTGACAAAAGAAACCTAGATGGATTGATTTTTCTCGGAATATATCCTGATATATTATATCAAGAAATGCAAAAATTAAATATCCCTATTGTCTTAATAGATTCTGATAAAGCACATACCTATGGATTTTATAATATATCAATTGATGATGTATTAGGTGGATATATAGCTACTAAGCATTTACTTTCACTAGGTCATACAAAAATAGCTTTAGCAACAGGAAGTCTTGAGGATAGCAGTGTAAACTACAATAGATATATTGGCTATAAAAAAGCACTACAAGAACACAACATTGACGTATCGGATGATTTAGTTTTTGTAGATAATATATCCTTTGATGGTGGTTATAAATTAGGAAACGAAATTCTAAAAAGCAATAAAAATATAACTGCTATTTTTTCTGTTGCAGACATTGTTGCCTATGGAATAATGAAGTGTTTCCATGATAATAAAATAAAAATTCCTGATGATTATTCTATTGTTGGCTTTGATAATTTAAAAGTTGGTGAATTTGTATATCCTCCACTTACTACAATTAATCAGAATATATTCCAAAAAGGAATAGTTGCAGTAGATACAATAATAAACCACATTGAAAATGAAGAAGTTTTTAATAAAAATATAGAGTTACCAATTGAACTTGTTGTTAAAAATTCAACTAAAAAGGTAGATATATAAAATTTAATTTAATAAGTTTATTATAATAAGGGGGATAAAAATGAAAAAACGTATTTCACTTTTACTAATCTTACTAATTACAATTTCAAGTCTTTTAGGGTGCAGCTTAAAAACTAGTAAAACAGAAACAAAACAAGCTCTCATTAGAGAACCAGAATGGATTAAAAACTCTGTTATCTATGAAGTTAATGTTAGACAGTATACAAAAGAAGGTACATTTAAAGCCTTTAAAGAGCATCTTCCAAGGCTTAAGGAAATGGGTGCTACCGTACTTTGGTTTATGCCTATTTATCCAATATCAGAAAAAGAAAGAAAAGGTACACTAGGTTCATACTACTCTATTAAAGACTATAAAGCTATCAATCCTGAGTTTGGTTCATTTGAGGAATTTAAAGACTTAGTTGATGAATGTCATAAGATGGGTTTTAAAGTTATATTAGACTGGGTTGCAAATCATACTGGCTGGGACCATGTTTGGATGAAAAACAAGAATTGGTATGCACAAGATAGCAATGGTAACATCATTATTCCACCAGGGACTGACTGGACTGACGTTGCAGAACTAAACTATGACAATCAAGATATGAGAAAAGCAATGATTGATGCAATGGCATTTTGGGTGAAGGAAGCTAACATAGATGGGTTTAGATGTGATGTAGCAGGACAAGTACCATTAGATTTTTGGGAAACAGCAAGACAGGAAGTAGAAAAAATAAAGCCTATTTATATGCTTGCAGAAGATGAAGGAAATAGAGATTATTTAAATAAAGCATTTAATAGCAACTACAACTGGCGACTTTTAAGTCTTATGGATAAGATAGCCAGTGGTCAAGCTGATGCCTTTGGTATAAGACGTTTTGCAGAAAACTTTGATAAGCTATATCCAAACTCAAGCTATCCTATGAATTTTACTACAAACCATGATGAAAACTCATGGAATGGAACAGAGTATGAAAGACTAAAGGATGCTGTTGATGTAATGTCAGTATTAACTTTTACACTTCCAGGAATACCACTAATATATTCTGGACAAGAGGCAGCACTTAATAAACGACTTGAGTTTTTTGAAAAGGATGAAATAAATTGGAATGGATATCCAAAACAAAATTTCTACAAAGACTTAATAAGATTAAAAAAAGAAAACCAAGCTCTATGGAATGGAGAACATGGTGGTAATATTAAGTTCTTTGATATAAAAAACGACAACGTACTTGCATTTGTTCGCGAAAAGAACGGTAATAGGGTTATTGTAATTATGAA
>JAOAFH010000016.1 GCA_026416355.1 Clostridiales bacterium
TCAAAAGCTTGATATACAAAAGCCCTACTGGCTTCCTAAAAATCTTGAAGAGTATAACAAATATTCTAAAACAACATTTAAACAGGATAATTTTATAGAAGAAATTGATTTTGATTATTTTGAAATAGTTGAGTTAGAAGACAACTAAAAAAGGGTGTTGTAAAACAACCCTTTTTTTGTTACATTCAAAATTTTGAATATTTTCCTGTTAAAACGTTTGCATTATAGTAATAATTTTAATATAATTAATTTGTAGAATATACTCACAATATAGTTTTTTTGGGGGGACAATGATGAAACATAGCTTTAAATTTAAAAAAACTTTTAAAAGGTCTTCTTTAAATTTAAAATTCAAAATTTTTGATTTATTTAAATCTCTTAAACGTTTAAATAAAGAAGATAACAATAACTCATTAAATTTAAAAAGCAATAAATCTTTAAGTATTAAAATTAAATTAATACTTATACTATCACTTATTTCGCTTTTACCAATGCTTATAATTGGAACAACATTGAGTAGAAAATCTATTAAAGTTACTAAAAATGACGCATATAAAAATCTTGAAAATATGCAGTCTATTGCATCTAACAATATTTCAAAAATAACTAACCAATACATTAATTTTGCACTAATTACTACATCTAATGACATTATTAAAGACTACACTTATAAACTACAAACATCACCTAATGATGATATACAAAACTATCTTAATAGTACACTTAGCACGTATTTTGGTAATCTAGATGGAATTAATAATATGTTTATAACCGATACAAATGGCAAGGTAATTGCCTACCCTAGTTCATCCACAAGCCTTAGGAGTATATATGGTAAAGATATGTCAAAGTATGCTTTCTTTAAAGCATCACTAGCACAATCAAAACCACATATAACAGAAGCAATTAAAGATGATATATTTACAAGTCCTTCTGTTGTAGTTTCTGCACCAATTAAAACTTCTTATGGGGATTTTGCAGGTGTTTTTGTTATATCTCTAGATCTTCAGAAGCTATCTAATAGATATGTTGATGAAATAAAACTAGGTAAAAATGGATATATACTTGTTATGCAAAAGGATGGTACAACCCTCGTTCATCCTGATAAAAATTTAATAATGACAAAAGATTTATCTTCTACAAATTATGGTGAAAAAATATTAAAAGAGAAGAATGGAACGCTTGAATTTACAGATAAAAATGTACAATATATTGGTTTCTTTAGTACAAATGACTTTTTAGGATGGAAATTTGCTGCTGTTATGCCATATAAAGAACTATTAACACTTAGCTATGCAATTAAAAATACTACAATAATAGTTATATTAATACTACTTTTACTTCTGCCTATTATGGTATATTTTGCAACAAGGCTTATAACAAAACCTCTTTCAGCTATAACAGACACTATGAAGCATGTGGCAGAGGGTGATTTTACAGTTAATGTTCCTGTATATAAAAATGATGAATTTGGTTTTATTGCAAAAAACATTAATTCAGTTTTAGATACTCTACAAGAATCAATAGCTGAAATTAAAAATACATCAGAAAGAATTTTGTCTGCATCTAATGAGCTAAATAGTTCATCAAATAATATGCTTTTATCATCAAATGAAGTAGCTACTGCCATAGAAGATGTGTCAAGGGGTGCGTTGCAACAGGCATCTGATTTAAATGATGTTGTAAATCAAATGCAGGACTTTACTACTGTTATAAATAACATAAATAAAAATCTTAATAATGTAAACACAAAAACAACCGAAACAGAAGACAAAGCAAGTGTAGGTAAAGCAAAAATATCAAGCTTAATCGGATATTTTGAAGAAGTTTTGACTGCATATAATCTAGTTATTAATAAATTCAGTGAACTTGCATCAAAAATTGAAAATATATCAAATATTACAGATGTAATAAACAATATATCACAACAAACAAATCTACTTTCTTTAAATGCTGCAATTGAAGCAGCAAGGGCTGGAGAAGTAGGACGTGGATTTGCTGTTGTGGCTGAAGAAGTTAGAAAACTAGCTGAAAAGTCTAGAGAATCATCAGAAGAAATTAAAAAGCTTGTTGATGTAATTGTTAGTGAAACTGGAGATGTAATTAAGACTTCAAATAAAGTTGACAGCCTAATAAGAAACCAAATGAACCTTGCTGAAGATGCAGTTAAGTCATTTAATGAAATAATCGATTCAATAGAAAATATTCCTCCTTATATTGAGGAAACATATAAGGCTGTTTCAAAGGCAATTACTTCAAAAGATACAATTTTATCAAGAGTAGAATCAGTATCTTCCGTTGCAGAAGAAGTTTCTGCATCATCTGAACAAATTACAGCTTCATCACAAGAAATGCAGCTTATTATAAACCAAGTAGCCGAACTATCTAATACACTAAATTCAATATCTGAAAGATTAAATGAACAAATGAAAAAGTTTAAAGCATAAATAAAGGACTGCAAATGCAGTCCTTTATTATTATCTATTGTTTAATCTTCTTTCTAATTCTTCCTTTTGTGCTTCAAATCCTGGTTTTCCTAAAAGTGCAAACATATTCTTCTTATATGCTTCAACTCCTGGTTGGTCAAATGGATTTACACCTAAAACATATCCTGATATACCACAAGCCTTTTCAAACATATAAACAAGTTTTCCAAAGTAATATGGAGTAACTTCTGGTATATTAACAACTATATTTGGAACTCCTCCATCATAGTGTGCAAGTAATGTTCCTTCGTATGCCTTCTTGTTTACGAAATCCATTGTCTTTCCTGCTAGGAAGTTTAGTCCATCTATATTATCCTTATCTTCTTTTATTTCAACATCAAACTTAACCTTTTCTATGTTAAGAACAGTTTCAAATATGTTTCTTAAACCTTCTTGTATGTATTGACCAAGTGAGTGTAGGTCTGTTGAGAAATCAACTGCTGCTGGGAATATACCCTTGTTGTCCTTTCCTTCACTTTCACCAAATAGTTGTTTCCACCATTCAGCAAAGAAATGCATGCATGGTTCATAGTTTACCATTATTTCTGTTGTCTTACCCTTTCTATATAGAGCATTTCTAACTGCTGCATATAGGTATGCTGGGTTTTCATATAAGTCACGAACTGAACATTCTTCCATAGCATCCTTTGCACCTTGCATCATTTCTCTTATATCTACACCTGATACTGCTATTGGAAGAAGACCAACTGCTGTTAATACTGAGAATCTTCCACCTACATCATCTGGAATAACAAATGTTTCATATCCTTCTGAGTCAGCTAATTTCTTTAATGCTCCTCTAGCCTTATCAGTTGTAGCATATATTCTTGACTTAGCGCCTTCTTTTCCGTATTTTTGTTCCATGTATTCCTTAAATATTCTAAATGCAATAGCTGGTTCAGTTGTAGTACCTGATTTTGATATAACATTAACTGATATGTCCTTACCTTCTAATACTTCAAGAAGATCTCTTAGATAAACTGGGCTTATGTTGTTTCCTACGAAGTATATTTCAGGAGTTTTTCTCTTATCCTTTGAAATAACATTGTAGAATGTATGATTTAGCATCTCGATTGCTGCTCTTGCTCCAAGATATGAACCACCAATACCAATTACAACAAGTGCATCTGAATCTGACTTTATTTTATCAGCTGCCTTTATTATTCTTTCAAATTCTTCTTTTTCATAGTCTTGTGGTAATGTAACCCATCCTAAAAAATCATTACCTGCACCTGTTTTGTTATGTAATTTATCATGAGCATCTAGTATTTGACTTTCTAGATACTTTATTTCATGTTCACCTATAAACCCTAGAACTCTAGAATAATCTACTGTAATCTTCGACATATTCCTACCTCCACACTTAAATTTTGACTTTTATTTTAATATATTTTGGTCAAAATTGCAACCACAATATGCCTGAAAATCATTGTTAAAATTACAACATGATAATACAAACTAAACTTAGCCCCATGAGAGATTTTTAGCCATTGATCCATTTAGCTAAGTAATACTTAGCCAACAAAAGATGCCTTTTAAACTCCACTCATGGGGCTTTTAAAAAAATACATTTTAAATTAACTTTGAAAAAATCTACGAGGTTCTAAACTTATATCCGTCAATTTGATTTAAAATATGATTAGAATTATCTAGATAACCTATTATATAGCTACCTTTTCCCCTACCCTATATGCATATTCTATAACATGTTTATTTATATTGTCTGCATCCTTAGTCATACCTGCTGCAATTATTTGTGATATAGTCTCAATTCCATATGAATTAAAGAAGTTAATTAAATCGTCTGCTACCTTTCTATATGCACTTTCTACTCTGTGTCCTTGTGTCAAAACAATTATCGCTTTTTTGCCCTTTGGAAGAGTTACTTCAAAATCCTCCTTCATATAAGCAAACATTCTGTCCATAAAGTTTTTCCCTGTACCTGTTATATGTCCCATATAGATTGGTGAAGCAAAAACTATTAAATCAGCATCATTTATCTTGTTGTAAAGTAGCTGCATATCATCCTTTTGAGCACATCCACTTCCACTTTTACAGTTATAACAAGCCTTGCATCCATTTATGTTCATTGTGGATAGTTTATATTTATCAAATACTACATCTTTATTATTTTGTGAAATACCATTTAATATAGTATCCACAAGCGTATCACAATTTCCTCCAACCCTTGGACTACAAGAAATGGCAACAACCTTCATCTTATCATCTCCTTACATTTTTTTAACCAAAATAATTATAACATAAATAATAGCATATTGCTATATTATTTATCGCAATATGCTACATTATTTTTATTTTATATCTACATTATTCGTCATATTTTATTCTTGCCAGCCAATATGTTCCATAATAATTGCAGCAGTATCCTCAATTGCCTTCTTTGTTACATCTATTACTTTACATCTTAGTCTTTTCATAACCTTCTCTGCATATTCATATTCTAATAAAATTCTTTCGGAAGTTGCATATTCTATTTGACTTAAACTACCACCTAATCTGTGAATTCTATTTTTTCTAATTTCTATAAGTTCCATAGGATCTATTGTTAGACCTATAATTTTGTTTCTATCGATTTCTGTAAGTTCCTTTGGAAGTGGTACTTCTGGAACAAGTGGCACATTTGCCGCCTTTATTCCTTTGTTTGCTAAATACACACAAAGTGGTGTTTTTGAAGTTCTTGATAGGCCTAGTAAAACCACATCTGCATTTTTAATTCCTCTATCATCTTTGCTATCATCGTATGCTATTGCGAATTCCATTGCTTCAATCTTTCTAAAATAGTCGTTATCAAGTTTTCTAACTGCCCCTGGCTTAAATATAGGCATTTGATTTATTATTCTAGCTGTTGTAGCTATACATGGCCCTAATATATTAACTATATGTATTCCTCTTTCAACTGCTATGTTGGTTAAAAAATCTCTTATATCTGCCATTACTATTGTTGAAATAATTAAACACTC
>JAOAFH010000046.1 GCA_026416355.1 Clostridiales bacterium
CCCGCTAAGTCCTTAGTTATATCTCTATGGCTAATTAGTACAGTGTGGTTGTTGCTTTTTAGATTTTCATATATTTTGTTGGCTATTGCAACTGAACGATGTCTTCCTCCTGTACAGCCAATTCCTATTACCAATTGTGACTTACCTTCTTTTATATAGTTTGGAATTAAAAACTCAAGCATCTCTGATGTTTTTTCAACAAATGCATTTGTAACATCCCATTTAAATACATAGTCATAAACATCTTTATCATTACCTGATAATCTTTTTAGTTCCTCTATATAATATGGATTTGGTATAAATCTAACATCAAATACTAGGTCACAATCAAGTGGAATACCATATTTAAATCCAAATGAAGTAACTGTTATAATTAGGCTCTCAAACATTTCTCCCATTATGTATATCTTGTTTATTTCTTCTTTTAATTGTCTAACAGAAAGCCTTGATGTATCTATTATGTGATTTGCCTTTGATTTTATATCTTCTAATCTTTTTCTTTCGTCTAATATGGCATCCTCAATTCTTCTTCCTGATGATAAAGGATGGTTTCTTCTTGATTCCTTAAATCTTTTTATTAATACATCGTCTTGTGCATCAAGGAATAGAATTTCGTATTTTAATCCCATGTCCTCTAATGACTTTAAGCTAGCAAATATATTATCAAAAAAACCTCTTCCTCTTATATCAACTACTATGGCTATTCTGTCTATCTTTCCCTTTGATTGATAACAAAGTTCTGCAAACTTTGGTATAAGGGCAGGTGGAAGATTGTCAATGCAAAAGAATCCTATATCCTCTAAACATCTTATTGTCTGTGTTTTACCTGCACCTGATAAACCTGTTACTATTACAAACTGCATTTAAAAACCTCCTCTAGTCATGTTGTGCGTTTATTACTCTGCTTGGTGGAAGATTTGCCTCCTTTGCTACATTTAATGCCCAATCAAATCTACCAACATCTTCTGGCTTGTGGGCATCGCTATCTATTGAGAACATTACTCCCTCTTCCATTGCTATTTTAACATATTCTAAGGTTAAAAATCTATGACTTGCATTAATTTCAAGGGCAGTTCCTTTTTTTGACGCTGCCTTTGCAAGTTCCCTAGTGTCTATATCAACCTTTGCACCTGGATGAGTAATAATATCTATTTTATATTTATTTATGGCATTAATCATAGCCTGAGTATTTGTTTTTCTACATTCTTCTTTTAGTTTGTGGTTTAGTTTTGATAGTTTATTTTTTATGTATAACTCATTAAAATCTCTAAATGACTTTGGAAGTGCTCCATTGTGAAAACCTACTAAAAGCTTATCTATAAGTTTCATTTCTTTTTCTGTAACATCAATATCTCCATCTACACTAATTATATTTGCCTCAACGCCTAAATAAATCTTTATTTTATCTTTATATTTTTTATTTAACTCATCTATTTCTTTTCTCATCTTTTGAAGTTTTTTATAGTTAACACCATAGAAAACGTGTCCTGGGCCATGGTCAGAAATTACAATCTCTTTAAGCCCCTTTTCTATAGCTGCTTTTACATTATCCTCAATTGTTCCTTTTCCGTGGCTGTATATTGTATGTGTATGGTAGTCACCTATTATTTTCAAGTAAATCCCTCCCTATTGTAATTCAATTTATTAAATTTTATCACATAATTTAAATTATATCATCATTTACATAGGGGACGGTTACTTAATTTTTATAGTTAATGCTACTTTCATTTATGAACTATTTCTCGCTCTGCCTACAACTAAAATTAAAAATCCAATTTTTATAGTAATGCATTAGAAAACTTTGAGGGACAGTTACTTATTCATTATATAATTTAATAAATTCATCATAAGCTATATGATATCTATTTATCATTAAAAACATAATCTTAATTTACTTGGACGTTCAGCGAAACAGAAAAAAAGTTGCTCAAAACTTACCCCTTGAAGTTTTGAGCAACTGAAAAAAATAAGTAACCGTCCCTATTGCATTCCTAGTTTAAATGCCTTTATGTTCATTTCAACTAATTTTTCTGGTAGTACATCCTTTATAACTGATTCCCAGTCTAAATTTTCAAGTCCTAATGATTTTACAAGAGCACCAAGTATAACCATGTTTTGAGTCTTTATGTTTCCTGCCTCTTCTGCTAACTTTGCTGCATCAAACAATTTATAGTCTATTTCTGATTTTTCTAGTTCTTCATTTATATTTTGAGGATATTGTTCTTTGCCTATTAAAACTGGTAAAGAATATATTTCATAATCATTTATTATTAGTTTTCCACCTTTTTTTAGATACTTAAGCCATCTTACTGCTTCTACTTTTTCAAATGAAACAACTACATCAGCATCTCCTTCTCCTATTAAAGGCGAATAAACCTTTTCTCCAAATCTAACTTGAGTTGTAACACTTCCTCCACGTTGTGCCATACCATGAACTTCTGACATTTTAACATCATATCCAAACTTCAATAATCCTTCTGTTAATACCTTTGAAGCAAGAATAATTCCTTGTCCACCAACACCTACAAATAATATACTCTTTACCATTAGAACTCACCTCCCTTTTCTATTGCATCAAATTTACATACTTGCTTACATAATGTACAAGCATTGCACATATTCTTATCAATAACAACTTTTTCATTTCTAATTGAAATTGCTGGACATCCTGTTCTAATACATGCCTTACACTTTTTACACTTATCTTGATTTATAACAAGATATTTTCCTGCCCTCTTCTTTTGAACTTCTTTTATTAATGCACATGGTTGCTTAGTTATTATTACAAATGGTTCTGTTGCATTATATGCATCCTTAACTGCTTCTTCAGTAGCTTTTAAATCATATGGATCAACTACTCTTATATTCTCTTCCTTAATTCCAACTGCCTTAACAACACTTAATATATCAACTACTTGAGTTATTTCTCCCTTAATTGTTTTTCCTGTTCCTGGGTTTTCCTGATGTCCTGTCATTGCAGTAATACTATTATCTAAAATAACTGCAACTATTGGACTTTGGTTATAAACTGCATCGATTAGCCCTGTTATACCTGAATGGAAGAATGTTGAATCTCCAACAAATCCAAATATCTTTCCTTTTCTTTGTGCCATTTTATATACCTTTTCAAATCCTATTGCAGCACTTATGCCTGCACCCATACATATTACTGTATCTGTAACATTAAGTGGTGGCATCATTCCAAGTGTATAGCATCCAATATCTCCTGTTGAAACTATATCTTTATACTTGCTCACTGCATAGAATATTCCTCTATGTGGGCATCCTGGACATAAAACTGGTGGTCTTGATGGAACATTTACCTCTAAATCATACTTTTCCTTTTCTTGTTTTCCATAGAATGCTTGTTTAATTATATCTGGATTTAATTCGCCACATAGTGGTATTATTTCTTTACCTTTACAACCAATACCCATAGCCTTTATATAGTTTTCTAAATAAGGTTCATTTTCTTCTATTACATATAATTCTTCAACTTCTGATGCAAATTTTTTAATTAGTTTATCAGGTAATGGATAACTCATGCCTATCTTTAGATAAGATGCATTGTCTCCAAATACTTCCTTTGCATATTGATATGATATACCACTTGTTACA
>JAOAFH010000067.1 GCA_026416355.1 Clostridiales bacterium
TGCCATGATAGAGCCTTTACGTTACCTTTGCTATCCTTACCTAAATCAAATACATATGGAACATAGTCCTTTGACCAATCGTTTACGTTATAAGGAGCTTCTGATAGGTTTTCCCAATATGGCATGTCTACCCATTGCTTAACCCATGCAATTTCAGCTGTAAATACGTCTGGTGCTCCAACCCCACTGTCTAGAACAGGTTGAATTTTTGAAGCATAGTTTTCTGTTGGAACTATAGTAAGTTCTGTCTTAATACCGTACTTCTTTTCAAAATACTCTAGTGGCTTCTTTAACTCGTCAGTAAATGACCATACCTTTAATACTTTAGTTTTGTCTACTTCTAATTTCTTTTCTTCAGTTTTGCTAGTTTTTGGTGAACATCCAACTAGCGAAGTAGCCACAAGTGTTGTAGCTAGTAAAGTGCTCAAAAACTTTTTCATTTTCATTTAAGTAACCTCCCACTTTAAAATTAAACATTTTTAATGATATATTTTAGTTTTATCATTAACTTTTTTAATATACATTCGAAACCGGTTTCGACTTTAGCAATAGTTAAGAATCAGGTTAGAGATTTACAGGAATCTCTAACAACTAATTCTACAGGGACAATTACAGATGTTCTGCTATTTTTCTTATCTATTGCATTAATTAGAATATCTGCTGCGTTTTCTCCAATCAAGTCTGCATTTTGCTTGATTGTTGTGAGTTTTGGTGTTATATATTTAGATAATTCTAGGTCATCATACCCTATAACAGATATGTCTTCTGGAACATTAAGCCCCATCTCCTTTATGGCACTTATAGCCCCTATTGCCATAAAATCTCCTGCTGCAAACACAGCAGTTGGCAATTCTTCTAATTCTAAGAGTTTTTTCATGGCATAATAACCACCATCAAAGGAGAAATATCCGCCATCTACAAAATATTCGTCTTTTATTTCTAAACCTAGTTCCTTTAAAGCATTTTTAAATTCATTATATCTAACATTTCCTGAAAATGTATCTAGACTACCATATATATTAGCTATTTTTCTATGTCCTAATGAATATAGATATTCAGCAACCTTATAGCAACCTTCAATATCATCTGAGTGAACACTACTTGATTTTCTACACTCATTGTCAATTACAACACAAGGAAAATCACTATTAATTATTGCTTGTATCTCTTCATCATTAGGTTTAGATGTTATAATTATCACTCCATCTACTGCTCTTATCTTGCAGTGATCTAAATAGGAAATTTTGTCTCCACCTATATCCTTAGAAATAAACAGCAGGTCATAACCCCTTGCTTCAACACTTTTTTTAAAACTTTCTATAATTGCACTGAAGAATGGGTGTTTCATACCTACATTAAGTTTTTCATCAAATAATATACCTATAGTCCATGACTTTTTTGTAGTTAATATTCTTGCATGGGAATTAGGTATATATCCCATTTCGCTAGCTTTTTGTAATATTAGTTTTTTTGTTTTTTCGCTAACATCTGGATAATTGTTTAAAGCTTTCGAAACTGTCGTAGGGGAAAACCCCGTTTCCTTTGATATATCATAAATTGTGGTCAAATTTATGCACCTCTTATGCTAATTTTCGAAACCCATTTCGTATCTTAACTTAATTATAACAAAGAATTTACTTTAAAGTCAACAGATTTTTTTAAAAATTTCAGTAAATTTAAAAACATCATTTTTTTAATTCAAGTATTTATTTTCTTGAATAGTTCTATCCCTAATTCCACCCTTTTGTGTCTCTTACCTTCACATATACTATAAACCAAACAACTAAAACTGCTCCCTTTAATATGCTAGATATACTTATGCTCCACCAAACTCCGTTTAAGCCTAAGGTAGTTGAGGATAATATATATGCAAGTGGAATTCAAAAAGTGATATGGCAGCCATATCACTTTTTACAAGCCTTAATTAAATTTTTAAATAAAATAGTATTTGTTACTGCTCCAACTCCACCTGGAACAGGAGTTACTGCCGAAACAATTTCTTTTATATCATCAAAATCTACATCACCACAAAGATTACCCACATTATCCACATTAATACCAACATCAATAACTATTGTTCCTTCTCTTATATATTCTTTATTTAAATATTTTGCTCTACCTATGGCAACTATAACTATGTCTGCTCTTTTAGTTATTTCTTTTAAGTCTTGTGTTTTTGAGTGGCATATTGTTACTGTGGCATCTTCATTTAAAAGTAGCATTGAAAGTGGTTTTCCTACAACCATTGACCTTCCAATTACAACTACATTTTTACCCTTAAGTTCAATGTTATAATGTTTTAGTATTTCTATTACAGCCGATGGAGTACATGGCGAAAATCCTGTTTTATCTCCCTCCATTAGTTTTGCAACATTGTGAGGGCTCATGCAATCCACATCTTTTTTGGGATTTATGTAATTTTTAATAATATTTTCGTCTATTTGCTTAGGCAAAGGTCTAAATATTAATATTCCATGTACTGAACTATCCTTATTAACTTTGTCTAGACAATTTATAAATTCATCCTGTGATATGTCATTAGGAAGCTCTAAAACCTCAGCTTTAATACCTAGCTTTTCAGCTCTTTTGAGTGCTCCTCTTTCGTAGGATAGGTCACTTTCATTTTTCCCAACCCTTATTATTACAAGTTTAGGATATACTCCATTTTGATTGAGTTCTTTTACTTCTTCTATTATTTCATCTGATAGTTTATCTGCTACAACCTTACCATATAATATCAAACTATCCCTCCTAGAATAAACCTGTTATTCTTCCATTTTCATCAACATCTATTTTTACTGCAGCAGGAACCTTTGGAAGTCCTGGCATCTTCATTATGCTACCTGTAATTGCAACTACAAATCCTGCACCAGCTGATACATAAACTTCTCTAACTGTTATCTTAAATCCTTCTGGTCTTCCAAGTTTAGTTGCATCATCACTTAAAGAATATTGAGTCTTTGCCATACAAACAGGTAGTTTATCAAATCCTAGCTTTTCTAGCTCAGCAATTTGTTTTTCTGCATCTTGAGTAAATGCAGCATCTTCTGCTCCATATATCTTCTTTGCAATTGTTTTAATCTTTTCCTTTATAGGCATTTCTACATCATAACAGAAGTTCATCTTATTATTCTTTTCCTCTATCAGTCTTAAAACTTCTTCTGCTACTTCTACTCCACCTTCTCCACCTTTTGCCCAAACTTCTGATACTTTAACATTTACTCCTAATTCTTTGCATTTTTCTTTTACAAGCTCAATTTCTTCTTCTGTATCAGTTGGAAACCTATTTAGGGCAACAACTGCTGGAAGATTAAATACCTTAGTTATATTCTCAACATGTTTTAGTAGGTTTGGTAATCCTGCCTCTAGTGCCTCTAAATTTTTTTCTCCTAATCTGTCCTTTGGTACACCACCATTATATTTAAGTGCTCTAACTGTTGCAACAATAACAACAGCATCTGGTTCTAGTCCTGCCATTCTACATTTTATATCTATAAACTTTTCTGCACCTAAATCAGCACCAAAGCCAGCTTCTGTTACAACGTAATCTGCCAAATGAAGAGCCATCTTTGTTGCCATTATTGAGTTACATCCATGGGCAATGTTGGCAAATGGTCCTCCATGTACAAATGCAGGAGTTTTACCTAGTGTTTGAACTAGATTAGGTTTTAGTGCATCTTTAAGAAGGGCTGCCATTGCACCGTGGGCTTTCAAATCTCCTGCTGTAACTGGCTTTCCATCTCTAGTATATCCTACAACAATATTAGCTAATCTTTGCTTAAGGTCTGTAATATCCTTTGATAAACAGAATATAGCCATAACTTCTGATGCAACAGTTATATCAAAACCATCTTCCCTTGGAACTCCATTTACTTTTCCACCAAGTCCGTCAACAACAAATCTTAGTTGTCTGTCATTCATATCAACACATCTTCTCCAAGTTATTCTTCTTGGATCAATGTTTAGCTCATTTCCTTGATAAATATGGTTGTCTATCATTGCTGCTAAAAGATTATTTGCTGCGCCTATTGCATGGAAGTCTCCTGTGAAATGTAAGTTTATGTCCTCCATAGGAACAACTTGTGAATATCCACCACCTGCTGCTCCTCCCTTTATACCAAATACAGGTCCTAGAGATGGTTCTCGAAGTGCAACTGCTGTTTTCTTTCCTAGATAAGTTAATGCATCTGCAACACCTATTGATGTAGTTGTTTTTCCTTCACCTGCTGGTGTTGGATTTATTGCAGTTACCAATATAAGTTTTCCATTTTTGCTAGGTTTATTTTTTAATATATTGTAGTCAACCTTAGCCTTATACTTTCCGTAAAGCTCAATATCATCCTCTGTAATATCAAGCTTCTTTGCTATCTCCCTGATGTCTGAAAGCTTTGCCTCCTGTGCAATTTCAATGTCTGATTTAAACATAAAAGCCCTCCTTTATTATATATAGTTCACAAATAAAGATACAGCCTACTCTCTATAAAATATATTCTACACTATTTATTTATATCCTTCTATATTAATTTCGTTATTTTATAAACATTATTTTGTCACTTAACCTATTAAATAATTCACTTATATAACTCTCAATATTACTTTATGAATAAAAAGGGCTAGCACTGCTAGCCCAAAATTTACTTAGCATATTTTGCTGAAATATATCCAACTTTACCATTGTATTGTATCTTATACCATCCATTCTTTGATTCAAGTAGCTTAACCTTAGTATTCTTCTTTAATGTAAATACCTTCTTATACTTTGTTCCAGCACCTGCTCTTGCATTTAGTGTTGAAGTTGTAATTGTTACAATCTTTTCTTTAACATCATTGTTGTAAACAACCTTTTCAGTAGGCTTTGCATATTTTGCTGATACATAAGCGATATCGCCTTTATATATAACTTTATACCAGCCATTTACAACATCAACATATTCTAATTCTGTAGATGCATCAACTGTTCCTACTTTTTCACTTGAAGCATTTGCTTCCTTTCTAACATTTAACTTATTAGCAATTATATTTATTATCCTCTTAACTACCTCTATTGGTTTTACAACTGTTAAAGTTATTTCATTTGAGTTTACTCCATCAAGGGTAGCATATACTTCAACATTTCCATGTTGTAGACCTTTTACTTGATTTCCTGAAACATTTAGTGTCTTTTCATTTGAAACAACAAATTTAACTATTGATGTTACATCACTAGTACTTCCATCTGAATAAGTTGCTTCTGCAGTTAATTTTGCAGTATTGCCAACTAGGAAACCATAATCACTTGATTTTAACTTTATACTCTTCACAGAAGGAACTTTAACAACAATCTTATCTGTTGCTGTAACTCCTTCAAATGTTACCTTAACAACCACATCACCTGAGAAGTTCTTTGGAGCTGTATAAGTTCCCTTTTCTATTGAACCAACTTCACATTCCCAAGTAGCTGTTTTTGTAACATCAACTTCACTTCCATCTGAGTACTTAGCTATAGCTTTAAATTGAGCTGTTTCTCTTCTTTCAACAGCATTTTTATCTTTTGAAATGTTAATTGCAACTACATGTGGTTTTACAAGGTTCACATCAACTAATTGAGTTGATACGTTACCTGCTTCATCCTTAGCAGTTACTTCAACTGAGTATTTACCGTAATCTTGGTAAGTTAATGTTTTTTCAAATTCTCCATTTTCATTTAATGTAACATCTTCTCCATTTACCTTAACCCATTCTAACTTATCATTATCAGTTACTTTACCCTTTATAACAAAACTCTTTGCTTCAAATGAAGCGTTATTTTCAGGTGAAGTAATCGATATTACAGGTGCATTGCTGTCCTTTATTACTTGTATAGTCTTTACTGTTTCAAATCCAAATAAATCAACCGCTCTAAATGTTACTTTATTTACTCCCTCTTTTAAGTTTACATCATAAGTATATTGTTTTGATACTCCCTCTCCCACTTCACTTTCTTCATATCCTATTTGATTTCCATTTACATACAATCTAAATCCAAATACATTATCAGATACTTTTAGTTTTAAGCTGTATTTATCAACACCACTAGCTACCTTTATCTTATCATCTTTTGCACCTTCAAATTCTATAGTAGGAGCAGTAGTATCCACAAATACCTTATATGCATAGCTGTTCTTATTTCCTGCAAAATCTTCTACTTCAACAAATATTCTATTTACTCCATCCTTTTCAAAGAAAACAGTAGTGTAGTAACTAAAAAATTGTTTAACTTCACCTGTTTCCCAATCTTCATAATATCCTTCCCACACAGGAACCTCTTGTCCATTTATTTTTAAACTCTTTACTCTTTCACTTACTTCTCCCATTATTTCTGCTTCTCTAGTTGAAAATGTCGCTCCACTATATCCTGGGAATAAAACAGGAGTTACTGTATCTACTATAACTTTAACTTCACCTTCAGTAACAAGCTTGTCATTTGAATATGCTCTTACTACTAATTTATGTTCACCTTCTTTAAGTTCTTTTAATACAACCTTATTGTTTACTACTTCAATTTCTTCTCCATCAAATAAAACCTTTACATCATCTACAAAGTATTTTATTTCATCATCAAATGTGTATTCTATGGTTGCATCATTATGATTTATATAGTATTCTTTATCTACATTAAACTTAATAAGAGAGTTATTAACTTCTATTGTCTTTACTTGAATATTTCCTGCATAGTCAAGTGCAACAATTTCAATTGTATTTATTCCATTATCTAAATCAAATGTTTTCTTTAATTCATCTTTAGGTCTAAATACTGTCATATTTTCATAATCACCATTTATTGCAACTAAATATTCCATTACTCCTAGATTATCTTTTCCTTCAAATTCCAGTGTATATTTGTTAAGTTCCTGTGGTTTATCCCCTGATAAAACATTTATTTCTGGAACTGTTAGGTCTACCTTAACAGGCATAGTAAGTTCTGTCCATTCTGCACCTTCAAAATCAACCTTACCCTTCAATCTAATATAATATTGTCCTTCAGGTGCAACATAGTATTCATCTTTTTCAGCATCATATAGCTTTCCATCCCATGCCCAATCAAAATTAAATTTAACTGGGAATTCTTCACTTCCTCTGTTCTTTCTAACATTTTTATCATATGAAACTTCTCTTAACAAGTTCTTGTTGGAATCTAATACCTCTACCTTAAACTCCTTTGCATTTCTCAAGAATGAAACTAGAGGCATAACTGAGTCAAACAACCAATCATCATTTGGAGAAATTGCAATATGATCAGCATTAATAATTGGCATTTCAGTTTCTTCATCAAAACCTTCATATCCTAAGTAGAATCCCATTGGATCAACTAACGTTGTTTGTCCATAATATGTTGTTTCTTCATCCCACATAGGTGAATCAAATATTCTAACCTTGTCCCATTCGCCATAGAATCCCATATATGGAACCACAAGTTCTGGGTTTTTGCTATCCTTTTCTACTAGACTTATAAATCCTTCTGCAAAAATGTTCTTTTGAGCATCAGTTGGAATAGTTAAAGTTGCAGCAACTTCTTTAGTTTCATTTGGGGCAAGTGTAACCTCTGATTCACTAAACTCAACCTTTGCACCATTTAACACCTTTGCATTTGGATATATAAATCCACTTTTTTGATAATTAGTTAAGACTCCATATTTATCTCTTAGTTCAAAAGTGTATGTTTCTTGTCCTAAGTTGGTTAATTTTAATTTAAATGTATTAGTGTTATTTAATTCCTTTAATGCAACAACTGCACTACCATTTTCATCGCTAACTGTTACATTTGTCTTTATAGCCTTATCTATCTTAATTAAACCTGCACCTTGTTTTCTTGTTAAATATGGTAGATTAACAGCCTTATCAATAACTGGTTCTGCAGTATTTGTTAGAACTCTCTTGGCAAGTTCTACAATTTCTCTTGGAGTTGCATTTATATTTTTAGTTTTTAAATATTCAACCACAAGGGCAACTGCTCCTGATGTATGTGGAGCTGCCATTGATGTACCACTCATTGTTTCGTATTTATTTGCATTGACTGTTGAATAAATTTGTCCTCCTGGAGCTGATAAATCTGGTTTAAAGTTCAAGTCTGGTGTTGGTCCCCATGAAGAGAAATCCGACATATTACCTGCATTTGAGTTAGCTGCGGTTACTAACTTTCCTTCAAACTTAACCTTTACACCATTTTCAATGTTATTTAACAACTTAACACCATCAGCATTGTTTATAAATATTGATGGTATCTTAACGTTTACATCTGTTGCCATATTGATATATGAGTTGTCACCATCTCTATTAAATACAATAACTCCAACTGCTCCAGCTGCTTGAGCATTTAGCTTCTTTTCAATAAATGTAATTGCTCCTCTCTTAATTAGAGCAATCTTACCTGTTAAATCTTTACCTTCAAAATCCTGTGGTTGTCCTAGATTGCAATAAACAAGCTCAAACTCTCCCTTTAAAACACCATATGGATCAATTTCTGAAGTTGTATATCCAATACTACCAGTTTCATCGCCTAATACATATGTTAATGCCGGTAACTTTAAGTTACTATTTTCTGAAGATGCAACCTGAATAGTATCTGGGAATAATCCTGGTGATCCTACAATTGACATATCAGGGTCTTGTGAATATGGTAAATAGTAACCATATGTTGAATAATATGAATTTCCTGCAGAAACAACAACTACAACACCTGCATCTGTTGCATTTTTTATAGCCCTTTGTTCAGGATCATCTGGCATAACAAATCCTGCTGATGAGCCAAGGCTCATATTTATAACATCTGCACCATGCTTTACTGAATCTTCAATTGCAGCTGCAATATCATCAGTAAAAGCCCCACCATTTGCTGGATCGTTTGAGAACACCTTTAGTGCAAGAACTTGTGCCTCTGGTGCAACACCCTTTATTTCTCCATTTGCTGCAACTATACCAGCAACATGCATACCATGCATACTACCTGATTTATCTATAACATCTTGATTCATATCTGCATAGTTGTAACCATATGGAACCTTATCAGTAAAGAATTTTCCAGGACCTTCTGTTATAGATTCTCTGTTTAACTTAGCCTTTGATGGATCTGTAAGTTTCATATCCTTATGGGTATAATCTATACCTGTATCAATAATTGAAACGACTGTTCCTTCCCCCTTAAAGCCAAGTTCATTCCATACTGTTGGAGCATTTGTTAAGTTTACTGCTGTTTCCATATCTAAGTAATATTTGTTAACAACAGTAACTTTCTTAACTCCCTTTATCTTTCTTATTGTATCAATGTCCTTATATTTTACATTAACACTTACACCGTTTAGTACATTTTGATAGGTATGTCTAACTTGACCATACTTTTTAATCTTTGAAACTAAAGTTGTTTGTTTTGCCTTTACATCATCTGTTAGCTTTACAGCTTGATCTAAACTTAAGTTTTTGCCCTTTGCTAGTTCTAATGTTGTTGGATTATCAAACTCAACAATAGTCCTTACATTTTGGTCTGGTTTAATTTCTGGTTTCATATTGTCAAAATTGTCATCAACAACTGAGCCTTTACCAAACTTTTGTGCAGCTGCCCTTCTTACATCTACATCCTTATAATTTTTTAGATACTTTTGCAACTTGTACTTTTCAAACAAGTTTTCCTTTTTTGTCCCAGCTGCTTTAGACACTGATGAAAAGTTTGAAAACACCAGTGCCACAGAAAGTGCAATGCTAGTAAACTTCTTTAAGTTCATGCAAATCCCCCTTTTTATTTTTTATTTTTAGAAAATATATTTCATCCCTCCTTATGCAAAATTTTCTTTTATTGTATTTATACTATAATTTTTTGCAAAATAATAGATGAAATCGTTCGCAAGTTTTACCATTTTTTCGTTACGCATTATTAACAAGTTTAAAAAAATAAAACAAGCGACAAATTTTATCGCTTGTTTTATTTAAAATCAATTGTTTTAAATTATATGCATTAAACTTTTATTTAACTTTGGCGGAGAGAGTGGGATTTGAACCCACGGTACGGTCACCCGTACGCACGATTTCGAGTCGTGTGCATTAGACCTCTCTGCCATCTCTCCATCTAAATAATATGATAAATCTAATATATGTTTATGTCAACATGATAAATTTTATTTGCTTTCTAATACTTGTTATGTTACAATTCTATTATCGAATTTCGATATCGATTAAGGATAGAGGTGCATTATGGAAAATAAGATACTTAGAAAACTTTTCCTTGGATTTATAGAATTACACATTCTTCATCATGCTAAAAAGAGCCCCTTTTATGGTTCTTGGATGATAGAAGAACTAAAGGAACATGGATACGATATAAGTCCTGGAACACTATACCCTATTCTTCACACCCTTTGCAAAGAAGGACTACTTGTTGTTGAATCTAAAAATGTTGAAGGTAAAATTAGAAAATACTATTCAATAACCAAAGAAGGGGAAGAAATATTAAATAAGGCCACCGAAAAAGCACTAGAACTTATAAAAGAAATTGGAGGTTAAGATATGTTTGAAATAAAGAATATAAAATTTAAAAACATACTAGACATTGATAACTTAATAATACATGAAGGAAAAATAACAAGCATATTAGGGGAAAGTGGTAGTGGTAAAACTACTTTACTAAAGATGTTAAACAACATTATATCTCCAGATAAAGGTGAGATTTTATATAAAGGAAAAAACATTAATGACTTTGATGTTATAGAACTAAGAAGAAAAATTACTATGCTTCCACAAAACCCTGTTATTTATAAAGGAAATATACTAGACAACATACTTATCGGTAAAAAGTTTGCAAAATCTACTGACTACGATATAGAAGAAATAAAGAAACTTATGAATGAATTTAACATAGATAAGGACCTTAATTCATCAGCAGATAACCTATCAGGAGGAGAAAAACAAAGAATTTGTATTATAAGGGTACTAATTATGAATCCTGATGTAATACTTTTAGATGAACCTTCATCTGCTCTTGATGAAAAAACAGAGGATAAAGTAATAAATTATATTTGTAATTTTGTTAAGCAAAACAATAAAACACTTATTATGGTTACTCACTCAAATGAAATAGCCAAAAAATATTCAGACCACATCATTGAAATTAATAAAAGGAGTTGAAAACATGAATGGCGCTGTTGATTTGTCTTTAATTCAGGTTATTTCTGCATATATATTTATCTTAATTCTTCTTTTTATTGTTAGAAAACGTGAGCTAAATAGAGAAAAGGAAATAATTATTGCAACAACAAGAATGACAGTTCAGCTTATTTTAACAGGATTTATACTAACATATATATTTAAAAACCCAAATCTTTTAATTACAGTTTTAATAGTAATCCTTATGGAGGCATTTGCAATAAATAATATATTAAAACGAAGCAAAACAAACTTTTCAAATGAACTTAAAAATGCAATAATTATATCTATGCTTGTTGGAACGCTACTAAGTCTTATTTATTTCTTACTGGTAGTTATAAATATAAAACCTTGGTTTAATCCACAATATCTAATTCCTCTTGCTGGAATGATTGTTGGAAATTCTATGACTGGAATAAGTCTTGGAATAAATAAACTAATTGATGGAATTACAAATCAAAAAGATATGATAGAATGTTCACTTATACTTGGTGCTACACCAAAGGATGCATGTAAAACAATAATAGATAACTCATTTGACTCAGCAATACTTCCAACAATAAACTCAATGGTGGGAATGGGAATTGTATTTTTGCCTGGTATGATGACAGGTCAAATACTTTCTGGTTCACTCCCACTTGTTGCAATTAAATATCAAATTGCCATTATGCTTGGAATACTAGGAAGTGTTTCTATAACAGTAATTACTTTTTTAAATCTTGGATATAAAACATTCTTTAACAATAGAATGCAACTTAAAAGAGAGGAATAAACCTATCCTCTCTTTTTTTTAAAAAAATCGCTTAGCATTTGGCTACATTCTTCCTCTAAAACTCCACCTATAACCTCAAGTCTATGATTTAATCTTTCATCACATGCTATATTATATAAAGTCCCACAGGCACCAAACCTTTTGTCGTATGCTCCAAAAACAAGCTTTTTTACTCGGCTATTAACTAACGCTCCTGCACACATAACACAAGGCTCAAGTGTAACATAAACCTCACAATCTATAAGTCTCCACCCTCCTAAAGTATTGCAAGCCTCTTTTATTGCAATTATCTCTGCATGTGCTGTTGCATCCTTTAGTGTTTCCCTCAAATTATGCCCTCTTCCAACTATTTTTCCATCTTTTACAACAACAGTACCAACAGGAACTTCATCTAGCAAAAGGCATTTTTTAGCTTCTTTTATTGCTTCCCTCATAAAATGTTCCATATCATCACCTAACTATGCTAAAACTAACTATAATTTTTATTAAAATATAGCTTATTATTTTGAATATACTATGTCAAGCTTTTTATTTGTTATTAAATTATTTGTTTGTAATAACTATTTTTATTTGATAAAATATTAATATAGTTATTTTAATAAATGGGGTGATTAAGGATGTGTTACTTTATATTTGCAGAAACAAAAAACACTATTAGTGAAGATGTCATTGAAAGAAATGAACAAAAAAGCCTTTATGTACAAAATATCTCAAGCTTAGTTGAAACAAAGGATAATTTATATCACATAAGTAATGGACATTGTGCCTGTGATATTGCGGTAAGCCCACATAGGCTTATAGAAAATGTAGTAGATGTTCTAAATAGCATTGAAGGAGATTTCAAATATATAATTGTTGATAGTGAAAAAGATGATATTGAACCACTTCTTGAAGAAAACAAAAACTTTGATGATTTTCTTTCTAAATTTGAAAGTCAAAACATAGAATATAATGAATTTATAAAAAAGTACCCTCACGATATACAATTTGACACCCTTTACATCATAAAAAGATAAGCCATGACGGCTTATCTTTTTACTTTAAACTTCTTTTTAGAAAACATCCCTTTAAATTGTGAAACTAAAGATACTATATCTGAAAATGTAGAAACTATGTCATCTACGCTAGCTGCAACCTCATTTACACTAGTAACTATTTCAGCCACCTCATCTCCCTTTGACTCTACATTGGCAGCAATTTTATTAACATTGTCCACAAGTTTTGGTAGGGTATCTAATGTGCTATTTATATTAGTCTTATTTGATTCAATCAACTGGTTTATATTATCAAGCACTTTAATTAATCTCTTTAGTGTTGAAACAATGTAATATGTAATAAATAAAACTGCAATAACACCAATAAAAGCCAATATATCCTGTAATGTTAATGTAAAAGTAAATTCCACCCTTTTCACCTCTTATTATTCTTCTTTTTCTTCATCTTGAAAATTGCAGTCTTCACTGCAACAGCAATCTCCATCTTGGCAGTTGCAATCTTCTCCACAATCGCATTCCCCATCTTGACAGTTACATTCATCATCAAAGCATTCAAAGTCATCTTCTGCTGAGCAATCAAAATCTTCTATGCACTCATCACCTTCACAACAACAATTTGTTTTAACAACCTTAGATTTTACCTTTTCTGCAACCTCTTTTGCTGTATCTAGAGCTTCCTTTGCCCCTTCTTTTATATCTTCTCTAGTTTCTTTACCTGACTTTGGTGCAAATAATATACCTGTAATTGCCCCAAGTGCTGCACCTATTGCTGCACCTGCTGCAAGTCCCTTCGCTAAATTCTTTCTAGCCTTCTTTTTTCCTGTTAAATCTAAATCAAATCTTTTCATGGTATCAACCTCCTTTTGTCATATTATACCACATGGTTTAAAAAAGTAAACTATTTCGACAAATTATTTGCAATAAAAAAGCTCCCCCAATTAAAGAGGAGCATTTTTATTATATCGTCATCTCATCCCTTATTGAAATAATATTTAAAATATCATCATGGTTGTCTGCATCAACTAATTTGGAATCAATTAGCATTGTTACAAGCCTTCCATCACTTTCAATAAGTCTATCTGTCATACTTATTGGTCTTATGTGCTTATAGTATTCTTTAAGTTTTCCTCCTTCAACCGATTTATTCATTTCATGTAATTCTTTATGATTGAAATGTTCTAGGAATGTATCAATATATGCCATATATATTCCTGTATCCTTAATTTCTCCTTCTTTTTCACTAATAGATGTAATATAGATTGGTCTTTCCTTCACATCTCCAACCTTTACATCAAGATGAAGGCTGCTTAACTTTCCATATCTACTTCCAAACACAAGTATCTTATCTAGATTACCTAGTATAAAATTGTATCCAATGGAAGTTGCCTTTAAAACATCTAGCTCATCTTCTAAAAGTAGGTCAGTTGGTAAAAATAATAGAACTGCATTTGGCTGTATTTGCTTTATCATAATAGTTGCATACATTATTGCAGCATAAGTATCTCTACAATCTGGCTCTAAAATTATATTTTTATCTTCTATATCAATAAGTTCCTTTATCTTTTCCTTGTATTCATTTAAACCAACAACAAAAATCTTTTCCTTAGGTGATATCTTTTTAGCAAGTTCATAGGTTTTCTCAAGCATAGTTGTACTGTTTTGTAGTGCAATAAATTGTTTTGGTATTTTGGCATTACAACTAAATCTTTTTCCTTGTCCACCTGCTAGTATTACTGTATATAGCATATAAATGCCTCCTTACTTCATATATGAATTGTTTTTTTACTAATAATAGTTCTTGTTATTATATATATCGACCAATATATAAAAAAGTTTAATTTTTCTGAAAAATAATTTCTAATTGTTTTTTTAAATTATTTTTTTAAATAGATATAACAATGATATAATGATAATAGTAAAAGTCTATGCTAAATAATCTAAATCAATAATGCATAATTATTTTTCTTTGTTTTAATTTATATATATTTATTACATTAAAATATAATGGCAAATACATATTTTGTGTGAACAACTAAATGATTTGAATTTTATAAGAGGTGTTGATATGGACATTATTATAGGAATGTCAGTTACATTTTTTATATTAATATTTTCAATATATAAAGGCATATTTGTAGGCTATCCATTAATATTTAGTTTTTTTATTTTCATATTTATTTCCATAAAAAGAGGCTTCTCTATTAGAGAAGTAATTAAAATGTCAATTGATGGTAGCAAAAATTCTCTTGTTGTATTGAAGATATTTGTTTTAATTGGTGCAATAACTGGTATTTGGATGGCATCTGGAACAGTCCCTTCGATCATATACTATGGAATTAAATATATAAACCCTAAATATTTCATTCCTTATAGTTTTATAATAAGTTGTGCTGTTTCATTGCTTCTTGGTTCTTCCTTTGCAACAGTAAGTACCGTTGGAGTTGCTATAATTTTAATAGCCACAAGCACAAATATAAGTTTAAATATAGTTGCTGGTGCTATAATTGCCGGTGCTTATTTTGGAGACAGATGTTCACCTATGTCATCTAGTGCAAATTTAGTAGCAACTCTATCTAAAACAAATCTCTACACAAATATAAACAATATGTTTAAAACATCAATAATTCCCTTTGTTTTATCTATTCTTATTTATATTATATTTTCAACTCAAAAGACATTTAATTTTGTAGAAACAAATTTAAATGCACAAATAATTAACACCTATAAAGTTAACTTAATTGTACTGCTTCCTGAAATTGTAATTATATTATTATCTATGTTTACGGTTGATGTTAAATTATCTATGTTAGTTAGTATTTTACTTGCCTCAATTATAGCGATATCACTTCAAAAGTATAAAATAAATCAAGTTATACATTTTATTATATTTGGATTTCATTTAGATAAATTTAATCCGCTCCAAAATATTATCAAAGGTGGCGGAATAATCTCTATGTGGAAAGCATCTTTGGTTGTTTTTATATCGTCTGCTCTTTCTGGAATCTTTAATGGAACAAAAATGTTATACTTAATTGAAAATATTTTATTAAAGGCTAAAACACGCTTTAATTTATATGTCTATACACTTATAACCAGCATAATTATTGCAGCTATTGGGTGCAATCAATCTATTGCTATTATTATAACAAATCACCTTATGAACAAAAGTTATGAAAATATTGCCGTTGAAAAAACACAATTAGCATTAGATATAGAAAATACAGCCGTCGTATTAGCTGCCCTAATTCCTTGGAATATTGCAGCATTTGTTCCTACAACAACAATGGGAGTTAGTAGTACTGGATTTATCCCCTATGCATTTTACCTATATCTGTTACCAACTATAAACTTAATATACTTATATATTAAAGATAAGTTAATGACAACACATAATAATAAATACAATCAAATTTTATAGTTAATAGTAAGTCAAAAGTTTATTTCACATAAAAAGAGTCCTTGAAAATATTTATTTTCAAGGACTCTTTTGGTGCACCTGACACGATTCGAACGTGCGACACACGGTTTAGGAAACCGTTGCTCTATCCTGCTGAGCTACAGGTGCATATTCTAGTTTGATTATAATACTGTAAAAATTCTTTGTCAACTGCAAAAAAATAGGGGGTATCCCCTAAACTGCCTTTTTATTTTGAATTATTCTTTGATATTTTACTATATATTTGTCTAATTGTTGGCTAATTTTTACTATCTCTTCGTTTGATGTATACCCATTTTCCATAAGCTTCATTTCTAACAATTCCTTAAGTTTCTCAATTTTTAAACGTAGGTTCATCATACCGACTCAACCCCTTTTTTTTTAGGCGTCGGTTTCTAAAAAAAGTATTTACTTGTAAGTAATTATAACCTCTTACAATAATTTTTGCAATATTTCCACAATATTTTAATTAATAAATTTAATTCATATGTAATGAAATTTATCCTTCATTTTTTTGATATTATTAATAATTTATTGTATAATATATTTAACAATGAAGGAGGAGTGGGAACATGAGAGTTAACATAACAGAAACAATATTAAGAGATGCCAATCAATCTCTTATTGCAACTAGACTTCCATACAAAGAATTTGAAGCAGCACTTGAACTTTTAGATTCTGCAGGATATCATTCTCTAGAAGCTTGGGGTGGTGCAACTTTTGATTCTTGCCTTAGATTTTTAAATGAAGACCCTTGGGATAGACTAAGAAACATTCGCAAGAGGGTAAAAAATACAAAACTACAAATGCTTCTTCGTGGCCAAAACCTTCTTGGATACAAACACTACCCAGATGATGTCGTTAGAGAATTTATTAAAAAGGCAATTCACAATGGAATAGATATAATTAGAATTTTCGATGCACTAAACGACTTTAGAAACATTGAAGTTTGTGTAGATGAAGTAATAAAACAAGGTGGACATGCACAAGGAACAATTGCATATACAATAAGCCCAATACACAATACAGAAAACTATATTAAACTTGCAAAAGAACTTGAATCTATGGGAGTTCACTCAATATGTATAAAGGATATGGCAGGTATAATGGGACCTAAGGATGCCTATGAACTTGTATCTGCACTAAAATCCACAGTTAAACTTCCAATAGTTCTACATACACATAGTACAACAGGACTTGCACCAATAACATACCTAAAGGCTGTTGAAGCTGGGGTAGACTGTATTGACACTGCAATAAGCGCATTCTCTGGTGGAACTAGCCAGCCTGCGACTGAATCAATAAACTATGCACTAAAGGATTTAGGATATGAAACAGGGC